>JACFNL010000041.1 GCA_019454875.1 Candidatus Cloacimonadota bacterium
AAGCTGCCAAGACCTGTATTAACCATTTTAAGACGGTGTAGGGGTTGGTCTAGAGATCGACTTGTTTCAAAACAACAAAAGCATCCACATCACCTGGTGGGCGAATCATGGTGTTTCTTTTGTATGAGCCAGTTAAAAATGATTTCATTACATAATGCAAAGGTTGCAAATGTACTTCCCGCAAATGCTTGTGGCTTGACTGGATTTTTTCTTTTTGGCCCTGGGTCAATTCAATTCGGGTTTTAAACTGCTCAAACCTTGACTGCAAGCCTGATTTTGGTTGTGAATTAAATAGAAATTTCATATTTCCCTATCCAATCGGATTTGCCCTAACACAGTCCAAACCTCAGCTGGGCAAAGTATAAATCATTTTATTGCTAATCTGTAAGGCGAAGATTCACAAGAAATACACTGTCATGACTAAATATGAGTCCTTGGGTCTTAGCAACAGCCTCAATTTCGTAGGACTTGTTCTCCGCAGGATCGTCTATCGTAAGCAGTTCAACATACTGTGATCAACCAAGAGTTAACCCTTTAAACAATTCGGCAGACAGTGTCTGCCGAATCTCCACCAGAGATGAGAAATTGAAGGAGTGACTCATGCTCCGCTATCCATTTTCCACTCATCATTCATACAAAATTCCATGTATTGCAAAAAATCATTCCCAATTTCATGGGGTCGAAATAGACCGTTTGAAAACTAACATAGCCTTATTGGTGTAAGGCTGTGACGGGCTCACCATAGGAAAAACTGAATGTAGGTCAAAAGAATTCACCAGTTCCCAGCCGTCTGCCCCGAGCTGATTTAGTCTGGTCTGCAAAACTTCCTCTGGTGGCTTTATCTCTTCTTCTTGAGGCTGGTTGCTGGGCTGTGTACCAAGGCTATACCTAGGCCTGTCATGAGCTCTGGATACTCTTGGTTCTTCCCCCACAACCGAAGGGCCTGGCCAATGATTCAAAAAAGTATTCAATGCCAATAACTTGTATTCCCACTTCATGATTTGTGCTCCTCTGTTACTTCAGCCGTTGTACTTAAAAAATTAAAACCGGTCGGAATCATGGGAAAACCACCGAAGTATTTGCTAAGTGCATCCACATACCTAGAATTGTGGTTTGAAGAGTAGGCTAGTTTACTTACCAGCGATTCAAAGCCTTCTGGTGTATGGCCAAGCTTCTTAGCTACAATACTCTTGAGACCCTTGTGATTAAAAACTGAAAGTAATTTCTGATAATCTCTCGCCTCACAAATCTTGCGAAACTCTGTCTGTTTTTGATTCCACAATTCCTCTACATTCGTATTTTTCAGTTCCTGCCTTATCTTGTTGATATAGCCTGTAATCTGGTCCTTATCTCTCGCTTTAAAGTCCGTCAGCTTTCTGGAAATGTCCGCACTTACATGATCAGCAATCTGAGTTTCCAATTTTTCGCTAAATTCATCGAAAATGCAGTCTTTGATTTCTTGAAACTGTTTCCCGAAATCTATGGAGTTGTGATCACAAATAATCCTAACTACTTCCTCTGTACAGAGTAGATTTTCGACCTCGGCCACAGAAAGAACATAGATTCCCTTTTTAATCAGCTTTTCTATATCCTCGGAACCCCGTCTGTCTGCATCTATAATTCCGTAAATCTCCAAATGGTGCATGGGGTGCAGTTTTCTCAAGGCATCTACAGATTTAATGACTTCCGAACAGCCTCCAACCGGAATTACCAGATAATTCAGTAACAAAGACCGATAAAGCTTCAAATCCAAGCTGCCCGCCGTCCCTTCCACAAACACAACCGGCCTGCGACTCCCCAAAATCTGAAGCTTAAGCTCATCTGGTATCTCGGAGTCATCACCAGGATTATTTAAAATCTCGTAATCCCAAGATTTTCCATCAAATGCTTTGAGCCAGACAATTGTTGCGCCATATCCCATCGCAAATTCTATGCTATGAGTAAAAAATATAAACTTGCGCCCCGGCAAACAACTTTGAATTGTTTTCCACAAGTGAATTTGTATTGATCTGTGTAAGTGTATCTCAGGCTCATCTACCACAATAATGGCATTTTCATATGCCATCAAACATTTGACAATCAAGTAAAACACAACCCGTTCTCCATCACTCATATCAGTTGGTGAGTACTCTCCATCTGGATTGGATGCGTAGGCTTTAACCTTTGTGTCTATAATAGTAACTTTCCTGTGAGACATTACTCCATTCCATATTTTTTGAAATTTATCCAGAACTGTTTCGGGAGGGGCTGTTAAATTGTTAGGATTAGCCTTACATTCATTGCGATATCTCACAGCCGAAGCATTATCTTCCGAAGCCAACCAGTTTAAGACCAATTGAAAATCACTCGTCTCATATGGAATCATATGTGGACTGCTGTTAGAACCTTGTTTGAACAGCTCCACATGATCCTTAAATTCAACATCAGTTGGACAAGAAATTACCCTTCTCGCTGAAATCCAAATTCCATTGTTTTGTAGCGCACTTCTTAGGTTTTGTATGTTTGATGAATCTTTAACCAACCAGCGGCCAAGCCGTGTTTTTCCCGAACCATTGGCCCCTACAAAGACAGTTGCTTCAGATAACTCCAACTCTAAATCGTTTCCCCCCCGTTTCGGTATCTTGATTTTAGTTGACATTTTTCTATCCTTGGAACAGCCGGGTACGATGAAACTCCATGTACTCATTCATTTTATCGGGCAGTCTTCTCAGACACATTTCTGGATCGATTTTAAATACTTCTCTGTCCAGTTTACTCAGTTTCTTGCTGATTAAAATTAACCCTTGGGAACTAAATGAAATAAAGCCCTTATCAAACAAATGATCCAGTCCGGCATGAAGCAAAAGCCCATTCATTGGATCAAGCCTTTCCCGATTGTCGCATTCCTTCCAAGGCTTAATATGAGATGCTCTTAACAAATCTGGATTACTAATCACAGTTACTGAGCAGGTCTTCCAATATTCTATCACCCTGTCTCGAAACACACCCTGACCAATCCTTGCATACTGCACTGAACGGCGTTCTGTTTCAGAAAGTCCCAATAAATCCGAGTTGTGAGTCTCTAACTCTGAAAGTGGATCCTCAAGCTGAATTCTTACCTGAGTAGGTGGAGTATCAGTATCTGGAGCTGGTTCTTCCTCTGATAGAATCAGACCAATTTGTTGCCTTAACTCTTCAGGAGATTTGAATGAGCATAAGTTGCTGTTGCCACTTGCGGGTTCCGTTAAGGACAGCCCTCTTCCACCCTTGTATACTAATCTTCGATTTCCTAATACATCAAAATAACTTACCCGTTTTTCTTTCGGTTTAGCCTCCAGCCCTATCTGACGGCAAATTTTTGTCAACCCTTCTAAATTCCAGCTACTTCCAAATGAATTGTGAGCGTTTGAGTGATGTATCAGAAGGTAATCCCTGAGAGCTTGAATCAATACCTGATACTGGGGCTTATTAAGAAAAAATTCAATACCAACTTCTCTATCTGAGGCTTTCTCCATCATTTTCTCCTAAAGGCTCAATCTCCTAGCACAGTTTCACAAACAGATGAATTGCTTCAGACGTTGCAACCAGCTGGAATCTCTGGATACAATTGCCCCAAACAAACATTAAACCCAGTCATAATCATCCCTTTTATCTCCCAAATTTGGCTCAACACTGTCAAAGAAGACATTCACCTCACTAGCCTCTATTTCTACATTATCTATTTCTGGATTCTTTGATTGAATACCACAAATTGTAAGCAGTGCTTCAATAGGGCCACTCCAAGTAGAAGAATAACTACGGGAACCAAATGGAATATACTCCTTATCAAGACTGTCCCAAATAAAGAATTGAAAATGTGCACCTATGACCAAATCAACATCTACAGTTACAGTGGCCGCAAGGATATCGTGCTCTTGGTCGTATTCAACGACCTCAACTCCAAGATTAGCTGGTTTCTCAAATTCCACAGTATCAACTTCAACCTGATCGACCTCATAATCGTACTCAAAGACTGAGTCTGCTGTGATTTGAATATCGAAAATTGAATCTACTTTTTCTCTTATCTCCCGTTCAATTTCCATTAAGATAACGCCGTTGGAATCCCTAACAAATTCATCTAATAAATACACGCCTTCTTCATTTTGAAAACAACTCAAGCCATCCGCCAAATTATCAAGACAAAGAAGGTACTCCGATTTTGAGGCAAAATCCCTCCACCCTTTATCCCCCGAAACCAGCAACACCTTTGTTTTGTTCTCTTCCGCCCAGGCTTCCAAACTAAACAGTGCAAATGCGTCAGGAAACTCGTGTTTCTTATCTTTACCACTAGCAAACGGTGGAGAACATGAGAAATAACTTTCAATCAACTTATGGACAGAAATATTGGCGGCCTTAATATACATACCTCCTGTCTCTGAAAGATATTTATCAACTTGATTCTTAGCCCAATCTCCTGATTTAATCGGTATTCTGGCAAGTTTCCGAATTCTAGCCTTATCAGCCTTATCGATATTCCACAGGTGGCCAATGTTATTTAGGGCGCTGTCCAAGCCTTTGACAACCCGATCTTCTTTATCTTGCAAATGAGCAATTACTTCCCTGTAAACCACCTCAGCAAAAATGAACTGTACTGGACTATTTTTAAACTGCCGTACCTTTTTTAGCAGACCAGACTCAAAATGGTATCCTTTACCCTCAATAATACAAGTGTCTATAGAAATGGCTGTAATTTCACCATTATCTACAGCCTGCCTGATTTCCTTAATCTCCATGACTATTGCCTATCCTGCGTCTGCAATTTCGAGATCTGCTTATGGGCCATACTTCTGATTATTTTCCAATCAACCTTCGATATCCCCTTCGCCAGATTATCCTTCGGGTTCGCAGGATCGATAAGAACTACAGAATCCTTTTTGAAATAAGCCAGATCCTTATCTTTATTAAAGTATTTCCAATCTACAGGGAATACCTGAGAACCATCTACCATGGACATAATCACCTTAAAACATTCAATCAGGTTATCTCTTAGGGGATAGGTTGCTAAGATATCACGGTATTCCACGGCAAATGCCACAATCAGCTCCACATGAAAGGACTTTAATGCCAGCTTATTTGCCTTTACCCAATTTTTGATGTACAAAACCAGATTCACATAATCCACACACTTTGCCTTCTGCTTCCGTACATATTTTATGTGCCATATAGAGGTAGCCCCCTGATATGAAACATAATTTTTAACCTGGGCCGCCTGCAAGGGGCTGTTTATCAAATAAGTTGGTACAATATCCATGTGGTATACCTGATCCCCAACCTTTCCGCTTAGCGGAATCGATACCTTCCCCCTTTCTTTGACTCTCAGCTCTGGCATGTTAATTTTAACAAAACGACATACTTCAGCTTGAACCTGCTCAAAACTGACATCTGGCTTCTCCAGAACCATTACAATGTCTAACTCAAAGTTATAACGAAGCATGGTACCTTTTTCAAAGGAACCACCAGGAAGGCACTCTTTCAGCCGTAGGTTGGTGTTGTGATGAAAAAGATTCTGAAATGCCCGAATGCGGCCCTTAAAAAACTGCCTCTGAGCAGGAGTCTGCGCCAGATTTTTGGCAATGTGCATTCTTAATTTGTCCATAACTCACCCCATCGGCACCTTAACCCCATGTTTTTTGGCCGCAGCTTTGGCCTCGTCGTAACCTGCGTCCACATGACGCACAATGCCCATACCTGGATCGGATTTTAGGACCCGTGACAGACGGGTGGCGGCTTCGCTGGTTCCGTCGGCGACAATGACCATACCGGCGTGGATAGATTTGCCAATGCCTACCCCGCCGCCGTGGTGCAGGCTGACCCAGGTGGCACCGTTGACGGAATTGATCATGGCGTTAAGGAGGGGCCAGTCGGCAATGGCATCGGATCCGTCTTTCATGGCCTCGGTTTCACGGTTGGGGGAAGCAACTGAGCCACAGTCCAGGTGATCGCGGCCAATGACAATGGGAGCCTTGACCTTGCCTGTACGCACCAGCTCATTCAAAACCAGACCGAATTTTTCGCGCTCTCCGTATTTGAGCCAGCAGATTCGGGATGGGTAGCCCTGGAAGGCCACTTTCTCACGGGCCATGGTAATCCAGCGTTTGAGGGCTTCATTGTCGGGGAAAGTTTCCAAAATGGCATCATCGGTTACAGCAATGTCTTTGGGATCGCCTGAGAGAGCCACCCAGCGAAAGGGACCGGAACCTTCACAGAACAGGGGGCGAATGTATTCGGGAACAAAGCCGGGGAAATCAAAGGCATTTTTTAGGCCCTGGGCCAATGCCTCACCCCGAAGGTTGTTGCCGTAATCAAAGACAATGGAGCCAGCTTTTTGAAAATCAAGCATGGCCTGACAGTGAAGCACGGCAGATTCACGGGACAAGCGAATATACTCAGCCGGATTCGTCTTTCTTAACTCCAGGGCATCGGCGTAAGAAATGTGATGGGGAACATAACCGTTAAGCATGTCATGGGCAGAGGTTTGATCGGTGACGATTTCCATCTTCACACCCCGTTTCAAAATTTCGGGCAAGATTTCGGCACAGTTTCCTAAAATGCCAATGGAGATGGCACGCCCCTGAGCTTTTGCATCCTGGGCCATTTTTAGGGCTGAGTCGAGGTTTTCGGCTAAAACATCAAGATAACGATCCTCAATTCGTTTTTGAATTCTTTGCCTATCCACATCGACACACAGGGCCACACCCTCATTCATGGTGACGGCCAGAGGTTGGGCACCACCCATACCACCAACCCCACCAGTTAAGGTAATGGTTCCTCGAAGACTTCCTCCAAAATGTTTTCGGGCAACGGCTGCCAGAGTTTCGTAAGTGCCCTGCAAAATGCCCTGGGTACCGATGTAAATCCAGGAACCGGCTGTCATTTGTCCGTACATCATCAGGCCCCGATCTTCCAGATCACGAAAGTATTCCCAGGTGGCCCAGTCCCCTACCAGATTGGAATTGGCAAGAAGGACCCGGGGAGCATTCTCATGGGACTGAAACACGGCCACGGGTTTGCCTGATTGCACCAGCAGGGTTTCATCAGGTTCTAGGTTTTTGAGACTATGCAGGATGGCATCGTAACAGTCCCAGTTTCGGGCAGCCTTGCCTTTGCCCCCGTAGACAATCAGGTTTTCCCAATCCTCAGCCACGGCCGGATGCAGATTGTGTTGCACCATGCGGTAGGCTGCTTCAATCTGCCAGTTGGCACAGGTGAGTACATTTCCTTGGGGTGGCTGAATTGGACTTCGTTTTGTCATGCTTGTTTTCCTCCTGAATTGAGCCTGCTATTATATCAGCATGATTGTACTTTTGACGGATTTTGGACTTGTTGATCCTTATGTCGGGATTATGAAAGCCGTCATACGAAGCTACAATCCTACTGTGGAAATTGTGGATTTAAGCCATAATGTGTCCCCATTTCACCTCCGGCAGGCAGCCTGTATGCTGGAAGATTCCTGGCCCCACTTCCCCAAAAAAAGCCTGTTTCTTTCAGTTGTTGACCCTGGGGTGGGAAGCCAAAGAAATGCAATTTTTCTGATTTGGAATGGACTTGGTTTTGTCGGTCCAGATAATGGCATTTTTACAGAAGTGTTAAAACAAAAAGAAGTAGTGGCTTTTAAGATTCCCGTTGAAAAACGGGCTTCTCCCACCTTTCATGGACGGGATGTATTTGCTCCTTTTGCAGCGAGAATTCTTAAAATTCCAGAAATTATGTATTCCTTGGAGCCTCTGAATCCAGATAACCTGATTCGCCTGCCTGAGACAAAAGGTTTTGAGATTTATTATGCCGATCATTTTGGAAATCTGATCACCAATCAGAAGCACAAAAATCTTTCCCGCAAAAAATGGGAACTAAGTTATGAGGGTAAGACTTTGCCCAAGGTAAAAACCTTTTCTGAGTTAAAGCCCCAGGAAATCGGGGTTTATTTTGGAAGTAGTGGCAGGCTTGAAATTGCCATCAGGGAAGGCTCGGCAAAAAATCTTAACCCTTCATCGTTTCAGTTTCTGGTACAAAAATGAACCAGCCCTGGATCCCTGAACATCCTTTTGGAATTGACAAGGCCAGGATATGGATTGAAAAACAACTACCCCATCTCATAAATCCAGAGATTTCCCTGCTTGGTCAGGGTTGGGATAATGTGGTCTATCTTATCAATCAGGATATGGTCTTGCGCACCCCGCAAAGACAGGCTGCCCTATTTGGCTTTTTAACGGAAACCAAAAACTTGAATCTGGTTCAAACCCACTTGATGACTCCAAAACCAAAGCTTTATGAAGCTGTTCCCAACATTCATCCCTATCCTGTCAGCATCAGTAAATATCTTAAGGGAATGGATCCGGTTCAAGCCAGAATCGATACCCTTTCCTCAAGCAGTGCTCGGGAACTAGGAAAGTTTTTAGCCTGTCTGCATCAGATGAATCCCATTGAGGAACTCCCGTTAGATCCAAGCAAACGGGGAGACATTCAATTTCGCGCCCAAAAACTGATGGAACTGTCCTGCGATTTACGAATCCTGCCATTTTTAAATGTTTCACATATCAGCATTCCCAAAAGACTAGTCGTCTGTCACGGGGACTTACATTTTTTGCATGTCCTGCTTAATTCTCAGTCAGAAGTCACATCCATCATAGACTGGGGGGATATGTGCCTGGGAAATCCATTAATTGATCTGGCAATTATGTTTTTACTTTTTGAACCGGACAATCAGAAAATCCTGATTCAGACCTATCTGGATCAAGGAGGAAAAGTAGAACATTTTGAAATTTTGGGGGCTTTTATTCTGGCCCTGAATTTAAATCGTGCCCTGTTTGTCTATGCAAAGGACCAGAACAAACTGGATTTGATTGATTTTTGCCAGAGGCAATGGGAACGAATGCTTCAACAAACTCAGGACATGAGCCTCAAGATTTTTTCAAGCACCAAATCCTTGCAAGAAGATAGTCCCTTATAGTTCAAGATGGCCTCATCCATATCTAGTATACAGGCACGGATACAATCCAGATCCTCATTATTCATCATAGAAAAATCCGTAAAATAAGTGCGGATCGAAAAATAGATCAGATCGGTTTTAGGAACACCAGCCAGAACCTGTCTTTCTACTCTGGCATACAATGATCCGTTAAGACTTGGGCTGCGGCCATGCCATGCTTCATAGGCAATACCTGGAGGCGGTGTGGGGTGGTGATTCAGCCGTTTATCTGTGGCAATTCCCCAGGCAAATCGAACCATGGGTTGATCCTTTTTTAAGGCGGCTCCTAACAAGGCAAGATGAGAAGCATTGATTTTTTGCATGTTTGGAACTGGGGCATGTACTGCCAGAAAATCTTTAGCAAACTTTTCCTCAGGCGACCAGTGGTTTGGGAAAAATATACTGGCTAGGGCCAGGATTGCCTCAGAGTCACTGATGCGAATCAGGGACAAGTCTTCTGAGATATTCAGGCTGAAATTTAGAAGAGGCTCGGTATGCAAGTCATCCAGGGCAAGCCCCTCATTAGAAGCCTTTTTTAACACCCATTCCAAAAACAGGGACTCCTCAGCCTGACTCAAATCCGACAGATAATACTTGCCGAGATTCTCACGGATCCCTTCTTCTTTGGTTTGACGGTAATGCAAAAAATCAGGGGTTTTCTGAAAGAACAGGGAATCCAGGGAACCCATACCCCAGTCCCGGCCCAAAACACTAAGACCCGCCTCCATACGGAAGCGGCGACTAAGCCAGGGACGATAATACAAATGGTTTTGCATAAATTAAAAAAGCCAGCCTCCCAAGTTATGGAAGCTGGCCTGATTTTAACACACTGCCTCTAAGACTTCAGTATCATAGAGACTGAATTAAGGCAAACAGTCGAGGAAAATCCGTGAGGGCCGGATTGATCCAGGCTGGACCGCCACCTGTACCTCTGGTGTAAATCACCTCGTTTGGTACAAAGTCCTTGTCAGCAGATGGCCTGGCCACCTCTGCTCCCGATTTTCCATTGATATCCTTGAAATATTTGCCGATAATCGACCACATTTCATCAGCCTTGGGTTTGTTATGAATAATGATGATGTTATGCATCTGAATCAACTCAGTGGCAAAAGCCGGCCTGAGAAGAACCCGGTTCATATAAATCCAGGATGGATTGTAATACAGATCATTGTTGCTTGAAGCATTGCGACCTGTGGACAGATAGGTCTGCCATTCAGCCACTTTAGCCTTAGCACCAGTCACTGCTGGATTTGTTTCTGCTGGAACCTCAACTGGTTCTGAAGTAACAACATCTGCATCAACCGACACCGTTTCAACAGGAGCAGCTGGAACCGATTCCTGAAGTGGCACTCCACGGAACAGGTTTCTTAACCTGTGAAACCTTTCGCCTTTTTCTTTCAGGATGTTTTCGATTTCAACCATGTTCAGGCTGAAGCTCAGTTCCACCCTGCGGCTTTTGGCTGCATCTGCTCCTGGAACCGTCTGTAAATCAGGTCCATTCACATTGTAGGCAACCGCTTCACCTCTGGAATTGATTGGTTTGTTTTCTCCATAACCTTTGGATACAAAACCTATGGCACCCATTTCACGAATCACAGTCAGAACCGACTCTGCCCTTCGTTCAGAAAGTCCCTGGTTGTGAGCACGGGTTCCAGAGGCAGAGGCATGACCCTCCACAACAATTTCCTTAATCAGAGTCTTGATATCGTTGTTATCAAGAATCGGCCTGAAAGCTTTTTTGATCTTCTCAAGAGTCGCTCTTCCTGATGTGGACAAATCGGACACATTGTGAGCAAACAGAATAGCATCACCGATTCTTAAAGCCACAGCGTGAGCGGAGCCGGAACGGACATCACCACGGGCGACTTCGCTGGCCGAGACTCCCTCTTTCTGCAATTGTTCCTTGATCCAGGCAATCAGCCAGTTTGTCAGACCTCGCATGAAATAAAGGTTCTCATAAAGACCTTCATGCAAACTGTGTTCTGCAGTGGCAGAAACGGCAACAGAGCTTCTGCGACTGCCCATGGCATCAACAACGCCTCTGACTTTGAAGCCAAAGCTGTCGGGAGATACCCCATCATGTCGTTTGAACAATTCGTGAGTAGGATTGCCAGCCTTAAGATTTGCCTCATAATTGGCCATACATACAACCCGCATTTCCTGAACTGTGTCTACAGGACTTGTTATTGCAGATACTGCCTGACTCAAACCAGTTGCCGGAAACTTCACAGTAGCCAAGCTAAAATCTTTAAACAGTGCACTACACTGCTGGAAGGTTGGCATTCCTGGATCATCCATGACGGAAGCATCAAACAAAATCTTCTGATCAGCAAAACTGGTTTCTACAATTTCCAACAGGTTTTTAACTGCCTCAGTGTAGTTTCTAGCTACTTTGATCTCCTGACCAATAGCTCCATTTTCCTGCTTGATAATATCGGAAATTGTGCTGAGGTTCGCCTCACGGTGACGGTTGTATCTGGCAATCCAGTCCAATACAGCCTGAAGCTGAGCAGATGGGCCGGACACCAGATCTGCAACAATTTCTTCCAGTACAGGGGTCAACTCTTTCTGAGCCTGCTCCATAAGAGACAGGGCATGCAACCAGCGCAACGAACCCTCAGCATACTGAGTCATAAGCAAGGTAAGATTTCTTCTTTGAGACTCTGGCATATTGGCAGCTGCTGCTGCACGGCTGAACTCCAACATCTTTTCAGCAGAAACCAGATCTTCCGCCTTGATTCCTAGATTAGCCGCATTCATTGCAGTTTGCAGGCTAGAAAAAACACGATCCCTATGCTGCCTTGCAGCCCTTGCCCCTTCTGCTGCCTGATCAAACTTCTCTTTTAACCTTCTGGCCTCAGGAAGTTTAGGATGATTGCTAGTGGAAATTACCGTCCAGTACTGGCTCACAGCAGAAATCAGGGAATCTGGATTGGCAGTGTCAAGATAGGTATTGTGCAAAGCAACTGTTCTTTCGATCAGTTTGATTTCATTCACAATATAAGCAACTCTTTGCCCACGAATTGTCTTATCTCCAGAGGTGAATGTTACATCTTCCCTGAACGATGCCATCAATGAGTTGTAAACCAGCTTCTGTTCGTTGGTTAACTGCTCCAGGCTTGGAATGTTAGTGCCTGTAGTCTGACCGGCACCAGCATTGGAATCTGTGCCTGAGCCAGTACCTGGAACAGGATTTACTTCTGCAGGAGCAGTTACACCGGGAGTACCTGCTGCACCAATTGCCTCAATGGCCTGGTCCACAGCTCCGGCATGAGTATCCCCGGAAGCCTGTCCCCCACCCATAGCATTGATTTCGGATTGGCTAAGACCAGTCAAAAACCAGGAAAGTATATATGCTACAGCATATTTGTTGCCTTCGGCCTGACCCTTGTTTCCAGAATGTGCCGCCTTGGCAAAATCCTGAATGTATTTGATACGGGCCAGAAGATCTGTGATCAGATTGGGTTTTCCAGAACTTGGCTTAAAGTCATCGTTTCCAGCCATTTCGGGAAGAAGTCTCTCCATCCACCCCATAACCTGAGCATATCGTCCATCATCCCCAGCACCAAAAAACCAGTTACCCTGCTTGTTGGCAATTTCATCCAGAGACAATCTGGTGTATCTCTCGTTGGCAAGTTTAATTGCATCCATTTCAATGGTGATTTCTCTTAGCAGTCCTTCCAGCCGTTCTTTCTGGGAAGCTCGGGACGGATCTGCAAGCTGGGCTCTTAATGCTCGAGCAGAATCCTCAAGCCTTTCCTGCTGCCTCTGAATATCGCGATTGACTCTACGAACCTTCTCTTCCACCAGTTCCTTCAGCCTCGTAACTGTGGCACGGGCGTTTTCCTGAAAAGCTCCACGGATAAAACCATCTTCAAGAATTCTGGCTTTAAAAGCTCTGAGAGCCTTGACATCATAGTTTCTGAGAAACCCCACTGTGATACCAGAGTTTCTAGGCTGTTTAACATAGGCCTCAAAGGCATTTTTAGCCCCTTCACTGGGAACAGAAGACATATCAAAATCTACTGTCAGTTCCTGGACTAGCTGTAGATATTTAGGATGGTCTTCAGGTCGGCTGACCACTGGGGATGACTGCCGAACAGCCGCCTGATCGCCTCCGGTTACAATTCCTTCTGTGTTTGGGGCGACATCTGCATGGAGTTGAAGTCCAAAACCAGACAGAAAACAGATCACCGCAAGACTTTTCCTAAGAGCCATGATGGCCTCCTTGAACCCAATAATTCAGGATCGCAAAATACACTTCACGATCTGATTACGAGAACTGAGCAAAAAAGTTGCATTGAATTTCCCGGCTGCTTTGATTAGTATTGCCCCCTGGTTTTACAACAGGTGAGGCAACTGTATGTACATTATTGTTACCGGAGCAGGCAATTTCGGGCGGGGAGCAGCCGAGAAATTTGCCCGGGAAAATCATGACATCGTAATGATTGATACAGACCCGGCCAAGGTTTCATCAGTGAAACGCTCGATTGACTGTCGCGCTATAACAGGCAGTGCAACCTCAAGAAAGGTCCTGGAACAGGCCGGAATCCGAAAAGCCGATATGCTGATTGCCATGACCTCAGATGATCATGTCAACATCATTACCGGACTTTTAGGCAAGGAGTACAATGTCCCCTGCCGTATCGGAAAAATCAACAATATGGAATTTCACGAACCGGACTGTCCCTTAAGACTGAGGGAGAACCGGGTGTTTGATTTGATTCTGTCCCCGGAAAATGCCGCCGCCGATGAAATATTAAGGCTTTTGCAGACTCCTAAAGCTTCCGACATTCATTATTTTGCCCATAATCATGGGGCAGTAGCCGTGACAACCGTAACTGAGGGGCATCCTTACATTGGTAGACATCTTTATGATATGAAGGAGTATGGGTTTGGGGTGAGCCTGATTGTTGCTGCCATTGATCGGGGCAATGAAACCATGATTCCACGGGGCGATGTCAAAATTCTGGAAAATGATGTTTTGTATGTGGCTGGCTCAAGAGAGTCCATGAAGCCATTTTTAGGTGAAATGACCGAGCGGGACTCCAAGACAATTATTATCAGTGGTGGCTCCCAGCTATCCCTTCGGATTGCCAAGCAGCTAGAAACACAGATGCAGGTCAAGATTATAGATGAAGACAGGGAACGCTGCGAAAGACTGTCTGAGCTTTTAAGCTCTACCATTGTATTACACGGTTCTGCCACCGATGCCTCCCTTCTGAAAGAAGAAGGAATAGAAAATTGTGAGGCCCTGCTCGCATTAAGTGAAGATGAAGAAAGTAATATTCTGGTAGGGCTTCTGGGTAAATCTATGGGAGCAGAGAAGGCCTATTGCCTCGCTCAAAAGGTGGAATACGCAAAAATTATGCCCCGCCTGGGCATTGATGCCGCCATCAGCCCCAAGACCGCAGCCCTTTCTGCAATGACCCGTCTGGTACGGCAGGGACATGTCGAAACAGTGATTTCCTTTAAGGCCAACAATCTGGAAGCCGTGGAATTTGTAATTCCTCTGAACTCCCCCATTACGCAAAACGAGCTGCAACATATTGAACTGCCTAAAAATATTCTGATTGGCGGGATTACAAGCAATGGACAGTTTGTTCTACCAAGGGGCAACACCAAGGTCAAAGTCGGAGATCATGTGATTGTGTTCACCCTGGCTGAAAATTTTGACAAGGCTAGAATCTTTTTTGAACCAGCCACCTAATCCATGAAATTCAGAACCATTTTACGCGTGCTTGGCTCTCTTAGTTTTGGGTTTGCATTTTTTATGCTCCCCCCTATGTTTCTTGCCATTTATGCTGGTGAAAAGGACTGGATAAGCTTTTTGGTCTCATTTCTTGTCACCATAACCTCCTCAATTTTCATGATTCGCCAGGATAAAACAGGCAGTGCAGAGATCAATTCCCGTGAGGGGTTTATGATCGTTTCCCTAGTCTGGGTCACAATTACCGGGTTTGGCTGCCTTCCTTACATGCTGGCCAGTCCTGGACTTAACTTTACTGACTCCGTGTTTGAAACCATCAGTGGCCTGACTACTACCGGGGCATCCATCTTGCCAAACATTGAGGGTTTCTCAAAAAGCATTCTGTTGTGGCGATCCATCACCCACTGGTTAGGTGGTATGGGTATTATTGTCCTGGGTCTGGCCATTTTACCGATTCTGGGAATTGGAGGAATGGAACTTTTTAAGGCCGAGGTATCTGGACCGGGAGATGAAGATAAACTGACTCCCAAGGTTAAAGATACTGCCCGGATTCTCTGGCAGGTTTATGTCTCCATGACGGCCATACTTCTATTGCTCCTGCTTCTGGGGGGCATGAATTTTTACGATGCCATAAACCACGCCATGTCCACCGTATCATCAGGAGGATTTTCTACAAAAAACCAGAGCATTGCCTACTACCAGGATTCCTATATTCACTGGGTTCTGTCTCTGTTTATGATTTTAGCCGGGATAAATTATTACCTGCACTGGTATGCCATTACCGGGCGACTGCGCCTTGTTCTAAAAGATACTGAAACACGGGTTTATCTTTTCCTGATACTCATTTGCAGTCTGATTCTGGTTCTTATACTTATGATTCATGGGAACTACCAGAGTATTAACGATTGTATTCGCGAAGTTGTATTTGTCGTAAGTGCCACATTTACCTCCACGGGATTTGGTCTGACGGATTACACCAAATGGCCCATGGGGGCGCAGATGGTAATTTTTGCCATTTTATTCTGTGGGGGATGTGCTGGCTCTACAGCGGGTGGAATCAAGGTCATTCGCCATGTGATTCTTGCAAAATTTGCCTACCAGCAGCTGTATTTACTGGTTCATCCCAGGGCTATCAGCCGGGTCAAAATTGCAGATCAGGTAATTTCCAGCCAGATCCTTTTTGGAGTATTAAGTTTTGTGGTACTCTGGTTTGGCTTTTTTGGACTGGGATGTATTGCATTGAGTCTGACAGGACTTGATTTTCTAACCTCAAGCTCTGCAGTTGCCGCCTGTCTTTCCAACATCGGACCAGGACTTGGCCTTGTAGGACCGGTGGATAATTTTAGTCCACTTACAACATTTGCTAAGTGGATATTATCCTTTTTGATGCTCTTGGGTAGGCTGGAGATACTTACACTTGTTGTACTCTTTACACCGGTTTTCTGGAGGGACTAGAATGGCGAATTGCATAACATACCTTCCATGGTTTTGTGGATAAAGGCTAAACTATGAACAGTATTTTGAAGACGGTTGATGGAAACATTGAAAAAATGACCACTCTGGATCACACCGTCCCCAAAATTATCGGACTGGTAAATGATTTGAATTCCTCAACTCAGGATCTAATCAAAGTCATTCAAATGGATCCTGTGTTAACGGGAAAAGTTCTGAAACTGGTCAACTCCTCATTTTTTGGACTCCCTTCCCAGATTACTTCCCTTTCCAGAGCAGTCATTCTATTGGGCTTAAATACCATTAAACATCTGGCTTTGACATCCTGTGTACTGGGATCATTACAAAAAGGAGTTCGCTCACGGCACCTGTCCTCGGAACAATTCTGGACCTATTCAGTCGGAACCGCTGTGTTCAGCCAGATTCTGGGTAGGGAAATAAAACTGGATAAACAAATCATTGATGACTTGTTTTTAGTTGGCCTGCTTCACTGTATTGGCATCGCCTTTCTAATGCAGTTTTACCCTTCTGAGTATGAACAGGTTCTGGCACTGGCCAAAGAGCGAGAAGTCCCTTTAACAGAAGTCGAATCCGATATGATGGGAATCAGTCACCTTGAAGTTGGTGAGAGGCTTGCCATGCGCTGGAGGCTGCCTGACTGGTTAGTGGATGGGGTAAAAAATTATTCTGAGCCCCTGAAATCTGAGTTAAAAACCACCTGGGTGGTTGCCGTTGCCTCCAATATGCTTAGAATTAATAGGGTGGGCAGTTGTGGGGAAGGATATACAGAATACCTGGCCCCGGAAATCTGGGATGTAGTAGGCACGAGCCAGACCAGAGCCCAGGAACTTCTGGAAGCAAGACTCAGAGTTGAACTGGCCAAAGCCAGTCAATTTGTGAGGGGGGCATAGTGGAGATATTTTTTTGGGGAGTCCGTGGTTCCATCGCAACCCCTGGACCAACAACAGTGCGGTTTGGTGGCAACACCACATGCGTGGAAATACGGGATGGGAACTCATTTATTCTGATTGACTGTGGTACTGGCATCCGTGAAGCCGGTACTTTTATCATGAAAAACCGTGGTATGGGCATCGAAATCCCCATACTTATCACCCACACACATTGGGACCACATCCAGGGTTTTCCTTTTTTTATCCCCGCCTTTATCCCAAAAAACAAAATTCACATGGTCGGCCCTTCCATGTTTGACACTCCTTTTGATCAGGTAATGGCTGCCCAGATGCAATATTCCTATTTTCCGGTCAACTTTAATCAGCTCGGTGCTGAGATTTCTTATGAAGCCGCGCAGGAACAGTCCTTGATTCTTAACGGATTTAAAGTTACGCCAAAGTATGTGAATCACCCCGTGAGAACCCTCGCTTACCGGGTTGAAAAAGATAATAAAGTGATTTGTTTTCTTACCGATGTTGAACCTTATTATGATGTAATCTATGGCGGTAAGGCACCGGAGGATGAAGATGAACTTCAGGATTTTCTTGAGGTTCAGGAAACCATTGAGGAGCAGAATCAGGGATTGGTTGAGTTCTGTAGAAACGCGGATGTGTTAGTGATTGATGCCCAGTATACTCATGCAGAATACATGACAAAACGAGGGTGGGGACATACTTCCATGGATGATGCGGTTCAGATTGCCCACAAGGCCAATGCCAGACAGGTACTGTTTTTTCATCATGACCCAACCCGTCATGATAATGAACTGGAAAAGCTTCTGGATGTCTACAGACAACAGGTTGACCAATTAACCAACACTTCTATTGTGAGCCTAGGGGCCGCTACAGAAGGAATTGCAGTTAAGGCTTAGTATGGCAAAGTTTATTTTTAGAATTATCTTACTAGGAATCCTGCTGATAGGCATTTATCTTTTTGAGGCATTCCCGGCTTTATACCAGGGATTGATAAAAAAAGGCGAACTGAACCCAGTGGATGCAGTTCAGGTGCTGATCGGCAAAAAAATGGCTCCGGATCATGTTGATTTGTTCTGGATTCACAACCGTCTGCAACCTTTGGCAGATGAGTTTATTTACGAAGATAATTCCAAGAGAATTTTTGTACATACGGATGCTTCGGGAAACCCCATAGAAAATCAGTCTGAACACAAGGTTTTTAAAGTAGTCAGCAAAACTCTTTACCTTGATATCTGGAGTCGTTCCTATATCCCGAAGTTTTTTCTTCACTGGATTGGACTAGGTCTGGTAATCCTTTGGACTTTAAAGGATTTTATTCTTGATCTTCTGGAGCGAACCGCCCCAGCTCGAGAGCAAAAACGCAAGGCCAAACAGGCTAAAAATCTACTGGCTCAGGCAACAAAAATGATGGAATCCAAGCAGTACCAAAAGCTGGTGGACAAGATGGGCAAACCCGAAGACAGGGCAGGGTTAACCAGCGAAGATTCTGACAAAATCGAATGGATGCTGGCCATTGCCTACCTAAAACTCAACAATGCTGACAAGGGAATCCCAATGGCAGCCAAGGCCAAAAATCGCGATGAGAGCGGGGAACTTGCGATTGAACTTGGGGCCTTTTTATCCAGAAATCCTGCCAAGGCCAAAGCCCAGGACCTGAGTTATCTTTGTGCCTATCTTGAGGCCAACCCCTCCGACTCAGATTTCGCAAAGTTTTTTGCAGATTTCTGTTTAAAACACAAGCTGAGTGATAAAAAAGCTGTGAGCCTTCTGATTAAACACCTCGAAAGTCTGAGCAACACCGAAGCTGTGAGGAATTTTGTTTTACAGGCCCTTTTACAGGAACGGGTTTTGTCTTCGGAAGCAATTGCATTTTATGAACTGTGTAAAATCCAGGATCCAGAAAATGTTGAGCCCTACCTGATTCTGGCTGAATATAAAACTGAAAAAAATCTGTACAAGGAAGCCCTTGATGATCTTGAAAAACTTTTGAACCTTGATTATGAAAATCAGGTGGTTCACGATCTTTTGTTTAATCTGCATAAAAACAATGGCAAACTCTCAGAACTGTATCAGATTTATTCCAATGTTTTGGATCAGGTTCCTGATGAAGCCATTGCCCTGACCCAGCAAAGAAAAATCAAGGATGACCCGGACTTTGATCAAAGCAAAATTTCCAAATTTGAGAAACTGACCATGCAGGAGCTGTTTGCTCGAAAACAAACCATCAAGGATGAGGCTGAACTTGCTGAAATTGAAGAAGTGATTGAAAAACGCAAAAAGTTTTTAACTATCATGTTTACTGACATTAAGGGATACACCAAACTATCTGAGAAATATCCCAATGACATGATGAGGGTTGTACTTCAGGGAGATCAGATCCTGCCCCCCACAATTAACAAACATGGTGGTATCGTAATCAAAAAGATTGGCGATGCCTACATGGCCCGATTTGACAATGCCAAAGATGCTATTGTGGCTGCCATGCAGATACAACAGCTTATTATCGAGAATAATCGCCGCCGGGCTGAAAATGATGTATTTCCCTGGGAGATCCGCATAGGGATCAATACCGGCTGGATGTACGATCAGAATGGGGATGTTTTTGGTGACGAGGTGAATGTGGCTTCTCGCGTGGAATCCAGCGGTGAACCAAACCATGTATTCTGTACAGAAGGTACAATCAAGGCTTTAAGCGATAATACTTTCAAATTTGAGTTTGTAGGTGAAAAGGAAGTCAAGGGCAAGTCCATGCCTATCAAGTTGTATCGCCTTACTTTTGATCCGAATAATCTCGACCCATCTCTGGCGGGAGAAGTGTTCTCCAATGAGATTTTTAACTCCTGATCTTGAAAGTCTATTACTGTTCCATTGCATATGACGGTTCCAGATTTACTGGATTTCAGGTGCAGCCTGGGCTAAAAACTGTCCAGGGCTACCTGATTGAGATTCTCAGTGAATGCTTACAGAAACCTATTGTTGTGGAGTCTGCCTCGCGGACCGATTCTGGAGTACATGCACTGGATCAGAGAGTCTGGTTCAAAACCACGACAAACACTCCGGCTAGAAGATTTCCCTCGCGGATAAACCGTTGGCTTGAGCATGTAAAGTTTCATCAGGTTGCCGAGGTGAAAGCCGATTTTTGCTGGCGTGATGCCAAGCATGAAAAAATCTACGAATACCGGATCCGATTTGGAAACCACTATCCCTTCCATACACCCTACAACTGGTGTATCCCTGAGCCTGACCTTGCTGCCAAGGCCCAGCTTATGCGCGAGATCCTCGCACTTTTTAAAGGTGAACATGATTTTGAACTGTTTTCAAAACATGACAGATCCCGAAAAATCGATAACCACTTCCGAAGAATCTATCACACGGAACTGATTGAGGATATTCTGGACTCTGAGCCTTTGTGGAAAATCCGCATTCACGGAAACGGATTTTTGTGGATGATGGTGAGATTTATTGTTGCCTATGCTTTTGAATGCCTGAAAGGTAAAATTAGTAAAGAGACTATTCGTAGTATGCTGACAATCAAAGGTATAGACAGAAGCAGACGCCCCGTAGTTGTTTGTGCCCCAGCTTCCGGATTATATCTTTTAAAGACACTGGGCACTCCTGCCTTTATCTCCGATACAATATGGCATGAACCTGATTCATAAATATATTCAGTCTTTAAAAACGGAACTTAATTATGCCCAGAACACACTGGTAACCTATGAAAAGGATCTCATTCAGTGGCATGAAATGATGGAAGCCAAACTAGGAAAGCCGGTAGACGATGCGGCTATTACAGAAATGACCCTGGCTGAATTAAAGGCCTGGCCCTACTTTCTTTCCGTACAGCAATATAAACCAGCAAGCGTACTCAGAAAACTTGCGAGTCTAAGATCCTTTTATGCCTGGCTATTTCATAAGGGGCATATCAAAACCAACTGGGCCCAGTTTTTAATCAGTCCAAAACAGGAAAAAAAACTGCCTAAGTTCTTGTTTGAAAAAGAAATGGCAAGAATTCTTCAAGCTCCCCTTTCCGATGAGATCTGGGACATCAGGGATCACTTGATAATTGATCTTTTATATTCCACAGGAATGCGTGTGAGTGAACTGGCAAGCCTTAGACTATCCCAGCTTCGCGGCAAGGAAGGCCAGATCATGATTCGTGGCAAAGGCTCAAAAGAAAGACTGGTTTTTTTATCTGAGCCTGCTAAACACTGGCTTGATTGTTACTTAAAAAAACGGGAGGTTCTAGGCGTTGCAACCACAGTTGATAAAGTGCTTGTCTCACAAAAGCTCAAGGGACTTAGTGTTAGGGGTATCCAGTTTTTATTGAATCAGTACATGGAGAAACTTGGGATCTATAAAAACATCAGTCCTCATATGTTAAGACATTCATTTGCCACACACCTCTTAAATGCCGGGGCTGACATTCGTTCTGTACAGGAATTGTTAGGACATTCCAGTCTTGGGACAACCCAGATCTATACACATATCTCCAAAACCAGAATGAAAGAACAATTAATGCTTCACCATCCCAGAGCACGATAGTTTGAGTTATAATGATCTTATGGGTATAGCCGATCGACTCGCAAAAATCGCAAAATCATATGTACATTCCGCAGGGGAAACCATTTCTGAGGAAATCACCGATTTGAAAAAAAAGTGGGAGTCAGGAGAACTGGCATCGGCACTTAGGGAAAAGGCACAGGCCCTGAAGAATTCAAAATCAGATTCGGATGAGCCAACTGATGAAGAACTGGAGAACCTTTTTAAGCAGGAATGGGAAGATATCCAGTTCCAGAATCAGGGAAAGACCAGAACTCGAACCAATCCTTCAGCAAAACGCAAGTTAAAAGAAGCATATCAGAGGCTTGGACTTTCCGATGGTGCTTCGGTTGAAGATGCAGAAAAAGCCTATAAAAAGCAGATGCGGGAGTACCACCCGGATCGTTTTGCAAATAGTCCCGAAAAGCAGAAAGCCGCTACCAAAATTGCCCAGATGCTTTCAGAGGCCCTAGAAACCATTCGTAAAGGAATTTGACATGGCCGTGGTTGCTACCCCCTTTCGCTTTAAAGTCAAAGACCGTCAGGGGAAGATAACTACCGGAACTACTGTCGCAAATTCCAAGGAAGAACTTAGAGACAACCTGATTGCCCTGAATTTTGAGATCCTGAGCATTAGAAGCCTCAGTTTTTTTGAAGTCAAGTTTCTGGATTTAAAATACAAGCTCTTAAATGTTCCAACCAAAGAAATCATCCTCTTTTTCAGGCAGTTTAATGCAACCTTAAAAGCCGGAATTCCCATTCCCGTAATTCTGGACAACATCTCAAGGACCCAAAAAAACAAGGTTTTTAAGGACAGCCTCGAAGACATTGGAAACCGTATCAAACGCGGTGAAGGTCTTTCCCAGGCATTCCAGAGCCATATGCGCATTTTCCAGCCCCTCCTCATAGCCATTTTAAAGGCTGGGGAATTGGGTGGATTTCTTGAGACCGTAATCGAACGCTATACAATTACCCTGGAGAAAGAAACCGAACTCAAGAAAAAAATTGTCGGTGCAATCACCTACCCTGTCATTGTACTCGGAATAGCCCTTATGGTGATTATTGGCCTCTTTTTTACAGTGGTTCCAAAAATCAAGGTGATGTTTCGTGAACGAGGCATGGAGTTGCCTGTACCCACCCAGGTTCTGTTTCTGGTTTCAGATTTTTTATCCGCCTACTGGTTTATTGTAGTACCGGCCGTGATTGGTGGCGGAATCGGCCTTAAAACGGCCCTGAAGTCTGGGAAACTCAAATACTACTGGGATATGTATGTACTGAAAATTCCCATTTTTGGAGAGCTTATCCTCTTATCTATCATGTCCCGATTCTGCTACATTCTGGTTAATTTGCAGGAGGCAGGGGTTTCTTTGATTCAATCCCTGGAAATTCTTGAAGAAATTTTTGGCAATGAGTTTCTCAGCAGTAAATTTCGCATCATCAAAAAGGATATCTCGGAAGGGAAAGGCTTAGGGGAAAGTTTTGAAAAAACCAAAATTTTTCCTCCAATTATTGTTCAGATGGTTACCATCGGCGAGCAATCAGGGCGGCTTGAGGATATGCTTCTGTCAGTGGCAGCCTTTTTTGAACAGGAGGTTGAATATACGGTAAAAAATCTCACAAGCCTTGTGGAACCCCTTTTAATCGTGTTTTTAGGTGGGACAGTTTTATTCATTGCGTTGGCTCTATTGATGCCAATCATTAACCTGACAAAAAATGTATGATAGTTCGAAACAGTATCCGGCAGGCATTTACCCTGGCCGAAATTATGATCACCGTTTCGATTTTTACTGGCCTTGGACTTCTGATGGCGGTACTGACCGAACAGTTTGTGGGTACCTACTTAAAAAGTAGAGACCTTTCCGATCTACAAAGAGTCAGTAACTCCCTGTTTGAGGAGCTATCCAAAGGGGACCGCATGGATTTCGACGGGCTAGCCGGGGCTGTCGAGGTTATTGAGGCCGGGGATAGAAGCTTAAGTATAGTACCTACCTATCGTGATGTATCCCTACCCATCGGTGAATACCTGGACAACCTTACCAACACCCAGACTCAGGACGGGGGTGCACCTACTGAATTTGGTGTCACCACAGGAGGATTAAGGGTACAGTACAATGCTCTTGCCAATCAGTATGAGCTTCGCTGGTATCTGGCAAAACACCCCAGGGCCGGAGGTGTGGTTCCCCAGGTTTATCTTCAAAAAAACCTTGCGGATGATGCCGTGGTGGTGGGAAACCAGGCTTCCAGTACCGTTTATCTTCCCAGTCGTCTTGTATGGCGTTCTCCTGGAAACCGCGATCAGTTCTCCCGATCCTATGTTGTGCTTACTGGTGGAGCAAGCCCACTGACTTTCCCCGGAGGCAGTAGCACCATTCCCGCGCGCTCTGTCATTCAGCAGATTATGGCTACCAACCCGGCCAGACTATTTCCCAACCCATTTGTAGATCCTAAGGATGTGTTAAGCGTGTATTATCAGCCTGAGGTCGAGCCCAATATTATTCAGCGGCAGCAGGACCTGATTGCCCATGTTGTCATCAAGGATAATTTTTTTGACCCATTTGCCCTGAAATATGAGTTTGTAAATGATCCCGCTTCCCTGTCAGCCGTAAATGAATTGCCCGACAGCACCCTGTTTCTTTATTACGATCGCAAGGTCACAGTTCTTCCATCCCAGACTTCACTTTTTAATACCAACTTCACCAACTTTCGTCTACAGTTTCCCACCACTGTTCCTAGTGAGTCGAACCAGCAGCCATCCCGCTTTTCCTATTATTCATCACGGTCTACTTCTGTACCCATTGAAATGCAGAGTTATCCAGGAGGAAACAGGGTTCCTACTGAACTGTTATCCACGATAGGCATGGTTCGGATGGAGCTTCAGATGCTCACGGGGGCCTTACAGGAAAATATAAGTTTAGGAGAAATTACCAGCCGCAGTTTCTCGCAAATCGTTCCTCTGGAAAACCTTCTTTATACCCAGGCCATCTCCACAAAAAGCTCTGTTTTAAATCAGGAGCTTGGATTTGCCAGGGAAAACTGTCTTCCGGGAGCAAAAGCTGATCTGAGATGTCGCAAAGTCACCGGTAGCTTTCCTAGTGGTAAAGAAATGAAAGCGGATAAAACTTTTTTTCTCTCCGGTCTGACCTGGGATTCTTCCGTGGATCAATCCCTACGGGGCAGCCTGGCGATAGTAGTCCGCTCCCTGGCCAATCAAAGAATCTATAAGGTTCTTATCGACTTTGAAACCAATTCAATCGTCATGATGAAAAAAAACTCCTATCTTGAAGAAGATTACCAGTACGACCCAGATGTATCAGATGACAAGGTTACAGGATTTCCCATAGACAACTCCCAGTTTCTCAATTTTACCAATCTTCAGGCCTCAGGATTTGTAGACGAGGAATTTAACTATATTCACCCGGAGATTTACCTCAATCACATGGGAGATTCAGAATTTAATGAACTTTACATCGAAATCAACACCCTAAGTAACCTCGAAGGTTTAAGCCTTACTTATCGCCCTCGCTAAGATGCTCCATCAGCTCATCCGCCATCTGGTACAGGGGGCAGATGACCTGAACAGCTCCAGCCAGAATACAGGCCTTGGGCATACCAAATACGACACAGGAAGATTCGTCCTGAGCCATTGTATAAGCCCCGGCCTCTGCCAGTTTTGTCATGCCCAAGGCTCCATCTGAGCCCATACCAGTCATAATCAAGGCTGATATTTTAAATCTTTTGAAAGGAACAAGGCTAAGAAACAAATGATCCACGGAAGGTCTGTGACCCGAAACCTTTTCACCTTCCAGTACGCGGATCCGGTTCTTTCCCTCAAAATAACTCAGGCCCATCTGACGGCCCCCAGGGGCAATATAGACATTGCCAGAATCCACAGCCATGCCATCACTGGCCTCGCATACTTTTATGGCACATAAATCGTTGAGCCTCTGTGCAAAATGGGCAGTGTAACCAGCTGGCATATGCTGTACTACCAGTACTGGGGGGAAATCTTTGGGCAATCTAGTCAAAAATACTCTCAATGCTTCGGTGCCCCCTGTAGATGCGCCTACCGCAATCAGGGATCCTGGGGCCCACTGCCTTCTTTGTGTGGGACGGGCAACATGACTCTTACCCGACATACTCTTTGAGGAAAAACTACTGACATCCACTTTTGCCGCATCACAGATCTTGTTTCGTAAAAGAAACAACATGGCATTTAATCCATCTGGAGTAGAAGATTGAGGTTTGGTTACAAAATCCAAAGCCCCGGCCTCAAGGCACTGCATGGTGATTTTTTGCCCGTTTCGGGTGAGAGAACTGACCATAATCACCGGGAGAGGATACTGAGGCATCAGTTTTGTAAGAAACTTGAGACCGTCCATACGCGGCATTTCAATATCAAGCGTCAATACATCGGGATTTAGCTCGACTATTTTTTCCCTGGCTTCAAATGGATCCCTTGCTGTTCCGACAACCTCAATTCGTCCATCGGACTCCAGCCCGGCCTTCAGAAGCATTCTAACGGTGGCCGAATCATCAATAACAAGTACCCTGACTTTCATCTCATTGGCCTTTGGTAAACGGAAGGGCAGACATACTGCAAATCCTCTCCCCTCTCAAGAGATTCTGAGTGCCCAATTATCAGGTAACCGCCAGGCTCAAGATTGTTTACAAACTTTTTTACCAGCTCCCTTTTGGTTTCCGCATCAAAATAAATCATGACATTGCGGCAAAAAATTACATGAAAGGGCCTTTTGAAGGGATAATCATGGTTCATCAGATTAAAACGGCGAAACACCACTTCCTTTTGCAGAAATTCCCGTATTCTAACCTCATCTTTTCCATGTTCTTCCAGATAGGTTTCCCGCCACCTGAGCGGAAGGTCACGAGCCGAATCCCTTGGGTACTGAGCTCTTTGGGCAACTTCCAATACTCTGCTGGACAAATCTGTAGCTAAAACTCCTGCCCGGATAAAATGTGGATTTTTTTTTAACAGTTCCTGCTGGGACATAGCTATACACCATGCTTCCTCCCCAGAGGAACAGCCTGCCGACCATACCCTCAGGTCTGGATCTCTTCTCTTAAGCAGACGATCAATCCACTCCGGCATAGCCACCTGCATTAAAAATTCAAAATGAGCTGGCTCCCTGAAAAAGTAGGTGTGATTGGTACTGACATGATTAACAAGCTCAGACAACAATTCGCTTGAGGCATTTTCCCTGATTTTTTTACACAGTTCATCAAAACTGGCAAGACCAAGACCAGTGACCATTTTTCGCAAACGATTGGTCAGAAGCATGCGTTTACTCTCTGTCAGGGAAATGCCGAATTTCTGATGAATCAAGAGCTTCAAGGACTGAAACTGTGAATCGGATAACTCTGAATCAAACACCACCTGCTTCTCCTTTTTGCCAATCAATAATACACCGTCCTTCAGAACAACGGAATCAACTTTGATCATGGTGGCAAATGTTGTAGAATTACCCAGAATTGGGTGGTGAATAATGGATTTTGACTTGCTGAAAGATTTTGTTGCCGATTGCCGGGACCTTTTGGATGAGGTGGAACCAGATTTGATAACCCTGTTTCGTGAGTATTCCAACAATACCCGGGCCAGTGCAGACTATGAAACCATCAATAAGGTGTTTCGTCTGTTTCACTCTTTAAAAGGTTCGGCCGGATTTTTGCAGCTGGATCACCTAGTGGCCGTTGCCCATCACGCCGAAACTCTTCTTGATCTGTTCCGTAAAGGCAACGCGCATCTGGCCCAGTCTCACATTAATGTCCTTTGTGCATGCTGCGATCTGATCCGTAGAATGCTTGGGGATATCCTGATTCGTGGCACAGACCAGGAACATGAAGTTTCCTGCCAGCAAATGATAGTCAGTATTGATGAACTTCTGGATGAGTTAAAAAACCCCGTATCAGAAGTACCTGCTGAACCTGAAATAAAAATGGAAAAAGACAACGGGGGCAACAGGCAGGGACAAATTGTAATTACCCCTGAAATGACTCTTTCATTTGTACAGGAATCCGAAGATCAGCTCAAACTGATTGAGGCATGTATCCTGATTTTAGCCCAGATGGCAGATGAGGAAAGTTTACAGGAGGCATTTCGCTGTTTTCATTCCATCAAGGGAAATGCCGGGTTTCTGGGCTTTAAGGACATTGAGGCTGTGGCTCATAAAGCGGAAGATGCCTTGGAACTGATTGCCAGCCGTGGAGAACAACTCTCGGAACAGTCCTGCCAGATACTGCTTAAGGTAGTGGACCAGTTAAGAGCCAGTATCTCCAAAGCCGGAGATAAACCACCTGTGATTCGTGGGGTGAAAAAACTGCTTTCAGAGATAGAAAGAATCAGTTCATCCAAGGTGATTGCAGTTCAGAC
>JACFNL010000042.1 GCA_019454875.1 Candidatus Cloacimonadota bacterium
ATGAATGGATTGGTCAAAAAGCCTCGGACTGGATGGAGCCGGATTTACATCACACCTACCTGTCCTGGCTGGATCAGAACCCGGAATATATACTGCAATCCGTATTGTCTGTCTGGCAGAAACTTGTGGCCCAAAATATTGAAGAAAGCCTTCCTTATGTCAGTAAAACCTATCTGACCTACAATCAAAATCTATTGGAAGTCCTCAAACTGCTAGAAGCCCCCACGCCTGTCATGCGTAAATTTGAACTGGCTATAGAGTTTGGATCTCTTCGGTTTGAGCCGTATTCCAGTGCCCCCAAAGTTTATGAGGAACTGGCTAAAATGTACCCGCAATTTCCGGGATCCATCAATTTTCATAAAGATGATCCGGCTAAATCCAAATTGTTTTTTCCGTTTTTTGATCAGATCATGAATGAAGCTGAAAACCTGCGCCGTCGGGGTCATTTTGCCTGTGTTGAAGCCCTGCCCCCAGACATTGATGTTTGTAAATCGCTTTGGGGCAATGCTATCACTTTGTATCGGTATGTCGTTGAATGGGCCCCTTATCGAATCCTGACCAAACAGGCTTTAGAAGCCATCAGGATTATGCGGGAAGAAAACAAAAGTGGAATTCCTTTGATGGATCGTCCTGAGTATATGAAACTGATGGATAAAATCCATAAACCCTACCTATGAAAGAAATCCTGGTCAGTCTTTTTGTTCTGGTTCTGTTTATTCAGGGTGGATTTGCCCTTTATGGTCACATTTTTCATCCTCAGAATTTTCTGCGTCTTGAAAGGCTTACCAAAAGATATGGCACAGTTTTTGGCCGTTTGATTCATATCACTTCTCATATAATTTTGCCCTGGGTTCTGGCATTACTGATTGTAAACAAGGTTTTGCTAAATTAAATCTTTCTGGGTAGTCCGTGGCTACCAAAATCCTTTCCCCCTTCCATAAAAATTCAAGGCGGAAGGCGTGAAGGTAAAGCTGTGTATCTGGTATTCCTCCATAAAGTTCATCCCCAAGAACTGGCAAACCAGCATGGGCCATCTGAACCCTTATCTGATGGCGGCGACCTGTATAAAGGCGGGCCAGACAAAGATGCAGATTCTGATTGGACTGCAAAAGCTCAACCTCAGTGTGTGCCATCTGACCCCCACTATGCACAACATGGACCAAACCCTTTTTTTCTTTGAGATGATTTTTTAAAACCAGTTTTGGGGAGCAAAAATCACCTGAACAAATCAAAAGATACTCTTTGACTGAATCTGCCATCAAGGAGTCTGCCTGCTTATGAAAACTGGGATCCAGGCAAAATGCCAGAAGTCCACTGGTTGGGGCATCCAGCCGATGCAGGATGCGGGCATTGGGCGAACCAATACCTTTGCGTACCCTGTCCTGAAAGTTGTCCCTTGTTTTATCAACGGTAGCGTGAGTTACCAACCCGGCAGGCTTTTCAAAAATCCCCAGCCAATCCTGCATAAATATTGCTCGCATTATTGTAGTATACTGGGCGAAGGACTATGAGAAAACGCAATTTAATGCACCGGTTTCAATTATCTACTGTAGTGTTGGCCCTTGGCCTGTTGTGGAACTGGCTGTCCGAATCAGTCCTTCAGATAAACCACCCTCCTGTATACTGGGGCACTATTCTTATCTGTCTTGGTTCAATTTTTTATCTGAACCTGAGGCCGGGATACTACAGGCTGGAACTGATTTTAGGCTCTACAGTCCTGATGAATCTCTACCTGATCGGATTCTACCTGGCCAAACCCAAGGATTTATGGTTTGGTATCCCCCTGGTTTTCGGTTTAAGTATTATCTGGATAATCCATTTAAGAAACAGAAAAAGAAACATAAATTCATTGCTTGAAGCCATCGACTGTTGTCACCGTGGGGTATACCGAGAACAGCTTCCCATACTTATCCGTGATGAAAGCTCTTTTCTGATTTCAGAAATGAACCAGCTCAGTAGTTTTTTAAGGGAAAAGGAACTCCTGTCCCAGTATATTGCCCCCGAAGTCTGGCAGGAGCTTCAGAAAGAATCCTCACAAAGTCTTAGGTCAGCCCGCGAAAAATGGGTTCTGTGTCTGACTCTTTTTGTGCCTGAGGTGGAGGATTCATTAAAAAACACCCAGATGTTACTTGAACATGTATCTGATTCCTGTCGCAAAAATCTGGGTTTTCTCAATGAGTTTTCCAAAGAACATGCCCAGGTTCTTTTTTTTGAGGAAAGTGAAGGTTATGAAAAACATGCCCTGCTGGCCCTGTCCGAGTTTCTACGAGAAAAGCAGTTATTAGGCGTTTTGGGTGCCAAAGCCAGCCTGCGCCACTGCTTTGTCAAATCAGGGGTAGTGCTTAAGGCTGACGGGATGCGCATGCGCTGCTTCTCAAAAGAAATGGCCGATGATATAGAGTTTTTAAAAACCTGTACACACTCTGGAATGGGTTACATACACAAGGACTTTATCCGTAAGGCAGAACGGGTGTTTCATCTTGGGGATTTAATCGGGGAACACTGTCTCATCAACGGAGAAAAAAATCTGGACTTTCATCTGGACAACCTTAAATCATCCCGGGTTGAAGACAAGCTTGTCAGTATCCGCGTAGTGGAGACTCATAGGCTGGAGCGTGGTATTTCTCCCCTGATCAGTCTTTTGGAAGATGTTTCCCCCAGAGTGAGAATCGAGGCTGCCAAGTCTCTTTCCCGTATGGTACAACCGGATAATGAAGACAGAATTGGTCAGGCATTTTTACGGTGTCTTGAAAACGAATGGAATCATGATTGCCGGGCCACTTTGGTAATTTCTCTGGGCGAAATACGCAAAAAAAGTCTGGTGGCCCCCTTGTTTCACCTTCTGCAGGATGAAAACGATCGGGTTCGGGCCAACGCTATTGAAGCAATCGGCAAGTGTATGGACAGGGGTACCGTACTGCGGCACCTTGAGTCCATGTTAAACGACAGAAACAATCGGGCCCGGGCCAACGCGGCCCTGGCTTTATGGATGATGGGGCTAAAAAAGGGCCTGGTTGAATTGATCCGCATGGCCGACTCACCAGATCCTCTTTTGTCATGCTCCGGTCTGTATGGACTTGGGGAAACATTTCGTGAGGAAAACCTCAAGGTACTGTACCGGGTACTTTCTCATCCCATGCACTTTTATTTAAGAGAAAGAAAAACCCTGTTTCTGGAAGCGATTCGGGTGAGTTCCGATAAGGTAATGGAAGAAAATCCCCTGGTTGAAAGAAATGCCATTATTGCGCTAATGAAAATTCGCTCCAATCTGGCAGTGCCCGTTCTACTTAAAAAGTTTGCTGCCAGCAAAGATGAAAACATTCATCAACTCATATTGGAAACCCTTTTGGCCCTGGAAGAATTTTCACTTGTCAGCCGTTTAAGACGCAAAGGCAGTACCACTTCATGAAACGCTACCTTAAAGAAATTCTGATTCTTTTGGCGGCCTCGCTTTTTTTGTTCTGGCAGATCCAGAATGCGGAGAAGTCAAGGCAGGAGAGCCGCACAAAAATCCTGGAAGAAATTCTTTGGGAATACAGTGAGAGCCTGCCTCGATCATATGAGGAACTAAAACAGATTGTATCTTTGGAAGTGGCCCGACAGGAATCCTACCTTCAGTTCCATCCCGGTTTTACGGCCCCGTCCCAAGACACCACAATAGCTTCACTGGATTTTCTTACGGCCCGTTTTTTGTCCCGTATTCCCCCTCAGGGACATCTCGGACTTCTGCAGGCCGAACCCTTTGAAATTTCATCCCGGGTATGGGAAGTTCTTAAGGATGTATCAGCCCACAAACAGGAGTTTGTGCTACCTGAGCGCGATGGATACGACTATTTTGTCTATACAATCCCTGCAAAACCCCACCTGCCCCAACTCAATCTCTGTATTGCCTGGCCCTCAGTCAGCATCTTTTATGAAATCGGCATCTGGTTTTACATCAGTATCTTGGGATTTTTTATTCTGTTTGGATTTTTCTGGTATCAATCCGTTTCCATTGGAGTACGGAGCCTGCCTTCCTCTTTGAGGACAATAAGCCTGATAATTGTTTCATTGATCCTGGCCTGGGCCTTAGGCTGGGATACTGCCAAACAGATGCAATCCAACCGGCAGCGGCTTTTGGCCTATCAGAATGAAATCAGAATTCTAAAGTCAGGGAATATCAAACCATTGTCATTTGACTACCGTGAAATCCGTCATCTCCTCCCATTTGAAGAGGAAGCCATATACAGTCTTAACAGGAACGGGGAACGGGTTTTATGGCAGGTACAGCATAAAAAACTGATAGGGATACGGGAACCTGTTTTAAACTCCAGTGCTCATATCATCAGTTCCGGAATTCTTTTTTTTATCCTGTTTGTGTTTTTTTTGATTTGGGTTCAAAAACGACATAAACAGGAGGTTTCTCAACTCGTTCATTCTCTGGCTGACATCAGAAAGCCCGGTTCCTTATCAGCGGATCATGTCCCTGTTTTTGACACAGATCTCAATCATCTTTTTCACAAAATCCAGGAAACCAGCCTAGCTATTCAACAAAGGGATGTTCAGCAAAAGCTGATGGGTAGGGAGCTTTTTGTAAAACTGTCCCAATCTGTGGGAACAGAACCTGGAAACAATAGTCAGTGTATCCACTCAATCTGTCTTCTGATTTCACCAAATCAGCAGGATTCCCTGCATTCCCTCTCAGCCAGGGACTGGTTTGAAAATCTGAATCGATATGTATTTTGTATCCGTGAAGCTGCCCAAAAAGTTGACGGGATCGTTTTTTATGAGTCCGGCTTTCAGATGGGAATTTTATTCTGTGGTAAAGAATACGAGGCCGTTTTACTGCAAAGGTCCATGATCTGTGGACTGGATATTTTAAAACAGCTCGGGAGAAAATGGTCTACTCTGGATGAAGAGCTTCAGATTTCCGGGCAGATTTTTGATGGAAAACTCAGTCTGATGTTAGGTGAAACCTCAAGCCGTCAGGAGATTCTTTTAGGTGGCAGTCTGATGAATCATCTAGAATCAAGCCTGAAACACACATCATTTCCTGGGCTTACTGCCAAAAACAGTCTATTGGAGAGACACCCTAACCTTCTGTTTGACACACAGAATCTCAATTCAGAACAAAGACAGATCCTGGGAGTCAAAGATTTAAAGGAACATTTAAGCCTTTTGGCCATACCTAGTCCTGAGCTGCAAAGGACTGCTCTGGATCTGGCTTCGTTACAGCATGAACCCCAAATTCTTAAAACAATTTTAAGTGCATTGCCCACCTTTGATGAGTCTGTGTTAGCCAAAACCATGATTCTATTGAAAGACTACACTTCAGAAGACCATAGTCTCACCATGATTTTGTCCCACCTTGAAGAATGGCTTGAGGACTCCAATCCTGAAATCAGAAATCTGGCTCTGAGGCTTTATGGGGAGCTACCCTTAAGGCTTGATGAAGAAGCTTTGGAAAAACTTTTGAGCAAGGTCAAATCAGGGGCATCCTATGCCTTGTTGCGGTTAGTTTTGCGACACTATCAGGGCAGATACAGAAAAGAATGGGATTTAATTTTTCTTGATGCTCCGGCAGTTGTACAGGCAGAATGGGGGCATTTATGTTTTACCCGCTTCCATATGCCATCCGGTCTAGATCAGATGGCAGCCAGTCTAATCAAGGCTAAAGGAGAAGAAATTTTACAGATTTTAGGCTTCTTTCGCAGGCTGGAGGAACAGAAATCAGGTTTTTTACAGTGGTATAAAATCCATGGTACGGAACTGAGTCGATTTCTGGCATCAATCTTGCGTCAGGGGGAACGGGTTTCCAGTTTTAGAGTCCTACAGGTAATTGGTGCCTTAAATCTGGAAGAATTTTTTGAAGACCTGGTGCTTCGTTGTGAAAAAAGTCTGGATTCTGATTTAAAAAAGGAGATCCTCAATACCTTAAAACAACTGGGTGCTGATGCGTTTATGACAACAGGAGTTACTTATGCAGATAGCTAAGGCTATGCAACAAGCAATTGAACAGGCCGAATCAGGCCAGAACGAAAATGCCACCGAGCAGTTTGAAGCATTGCTTCAAAAATACCCTGAAGATGCCCAGGTGCAGTACAACGCAGGAATTTTTTTCTCACAGTGCGGAGAGCACATCAAGGCCGCAGATTGTTTCCTCAAAGCATCCGATTTGATGCCAGGCGAGATAAATTTTAAACTCAGAGGCTGCCTTGAATGTTTTCAAATCGGGGGTGGTCAGGTTATGAACTCCGACTTTCTAGCCTACGATATTGCCTATCTGCAAAAAGCCGAAGCACTGCTAAAAACCATTCTTGAACAAGGAGAAAATACAGAAGCCCAGGATTTGATGAATCGAATTTCTCAACACTGTATGAAAAATCGTCTGGCTTTTCGTTTTATGGATGGAGATCTGGAATATTGCCGACAGACCCTGGCCAGAAAGAAGGAATTAACTAATCTGGATCAAAGGGTTATGGGATTTTTAAATCTTTTGGATTCAGGCGAATACCTGTTTGAAAAGGGAAAATTTAATGTTTTCTTAAAGGACAATCTGCCCAAAGGGGATCGTCAGGGTTTTCTTGAGAGAATCAGAAACATGGTGCTTGGAAAATAGATATGAAATCCTTTGTAGTATCTGTAATTCAAATGAATTCAGGCTGCGACTTGCAAAAAAATTTAGAGGCTGCCAAAACTCTTTGTCTTAAAGCCAGAGAAGACAAGGCCTCGTTGATTGTCTTACCGGAAGCCTTTGCATGTTTTGCACAGGAATCAGAAAAACTGGCCCTCTCAGAGTCATTTGAATCCTCATTGGCTCTTGAATTTCTTAAGGAAATGGCCATTGAATGTAATGCCCTGATTCTGGGGGGTAGTATTTTTATTCGCGCCAGTGGAGGAAAACAGGTGTACAACCGTTCCGTAATAATCGGAAGAGACGGAAACCTGATTCAACACTATGACAAACTGCATCTCTTTGATGTTCAGTTGTCTCAAAATCCAGGCGACACCTATCAGGAAAGCCGTCTAACCAAAGCCGGCAATGATCTGCGTTTAGCCTCTACTGAACTGGGAATTATCGGGATGAGTATCTGTTATGACCTGAGGTTTCCCGAACTATATCGTTCCCAGTCCCGGCAGGGGGCCACCATGCTGGCCATTCCTTCCGCATTTACGGCCAATACAGGACGAAGGCACTGGGAGATTCTTTTGCGCTCCAGAGCCATAGAAAACCAGTGTTTTGTATTTGCTGCCAATCAGGCCGGTTTACATGAAAATCGACTTAGGACTTTTGGCAATTCCATGATTGTCTCCCCCGATGGTCGTATTCTGGCACAGGCTGATTCAGAACATGCTTCCGTAATTTCTGCACCAATTGATTTTTCCGAATTGCACCTGCTTAGAAAGCAGATTCCCTGCCTGACACATCGTCGTTTTGAAGAGCCCCACTTACGCAGAACCTGAGGTAGTTATCATGATTGCAGCCTTCTTCATCGATCCGCTTATGAGTTTAAATCGCGCCAAGGACACCAGTCTTCTTTTGATGCAGGAGGCCAGAATTCGCGGGTATACCGTTTTAGCTTTTGAAGGCAGAGATCTTTATGTCAGCAATGCATTAAGAGTCTCTGGACAGATTGTAGAGGTCAGCATTGATAAAGAGGAGGCCAGAATTACCGTTTCAGATTATGTAGATATAGACTTTAACGAAGTTAGTCTGTGTTTTATTCGCAAGGATCCGCCGGTTGATGAAAACTACATCACCGTATTGCAGTTATTAAGTATTGCCGAAGACCAAGGCAACACAGTCTTTGTAAACCCCCCTTCAGCCCTTTTAAAAGCCAATGAAAAAATTTATGGACTCAGACTGATTCAGGATTTCCCACAAATGATTTTAAGCATGAATCATGACCACCTTATGCGGTTTCGCAAAGATTCTGATAGCAGAGTGGTTGTGAAACCACTTAATGAGGCCGGAAGCCGTGGAGTGAGCCTCGTGGATCCTTCGGACTCCGCCTTTACTCTGCCTGAAAATCAATTTTTGATTGCCCAGAAATATCTGACAGCCGTAAGTTCTGGAGACCGACGGGTTTTTCTGATTCAGGGTGAAATCAGAGGGGCCATTTCTCGTACCCCTCCCGAAGGAGAATTTCGCTGTGCTCTGGGTTTTGGAGCAAGTTTGAGCATCCCCACTCTTAGCCCTTCAGAAATTGAGATCTGTGAACGCTTAGGAACCCATCTGAAAAAAGACGGAATTTTATTTGCAGGTATTGATTTGATCGACTCCAAACTGATTGAAGTCAATGTTACCTCACCCACCCTGGTAAGACAGTTTAATCAGATGAGCAACCGCACCCTTGAAAAGGAGATCTTCGATGCAATCCAAACCCGTTAAGGAAAATAAACCCCAGTGGGACGAGGAAATTGAAGACCATTTTCCCAGACTCCCCAAGGAGCTGAGAAACAAGGTACTCAAATACATCGAAGATTATTTTGAATCCAAAAACTCCTCAAAAAACTAACAAGGCAATTTTATCCAGCCTGACTGGCTAAAAATCTTTCTGCATCCAAGGCAGCCATACATCCAAACCCGGCAGCTGTGATTGCCTGGCGGTAGTGTTTGTCGTGCAAATCGCCAGCGGCAAATACTCCAGGACGGGATGTTTTAGTGCTTCCCTCTTCAAGAATAATGTAGCCTTCACTGTCTCTATCCACTAAATCCTTGAATGGTTCGGTGTTTGGAATATGGCCAATGGATAAAAAGACCCCATCAATTTTCATTTCACGGGTGCTGCCATTGGTAGTATCTCTTAAAACGACTCCGACCACTCCATCTTCTGAATTCCCCAGAATTTCCGCGACCTCGGAATTCCAGACCATTTCCACCTTGGGATGATTCATGGCTCTTTCAGCCATAATTTTGGATGCTCTTAGCTGATCCCGCCTGTGCACCAGATAAACCCTGGATGCAAATTTGGTAAGGTAAGTAGCCTCTTCACAGGCACTATCGCCCCCACCTATTACAATAACCTCACGATTTCTGTAAAAAAAACCGTCGCATACGGCACAGGCTGTTACCCCATGCCCCCAGAGTCTGGATTCTGATTCAATTCCGAGCCGTCGGGGTTTGGCCCCTGTGGCTAAAATGATGGTTCTGGTTTCTATCTGTGAGGATGCGGTGTGCAGAACAAACGGGCCTTCTCCTGTGATTTTTTCCACATGAGCCGTTTGAAACTTAGCCCCGAACCTTTCGGCCTGCTTGTGCATATTCACAATGATATCTGGCCCCAGAATCCCTTCGGGAAACCCGGGAAAATTTTCTACATCCGTTGTCTGATCCAGTTGACCTAGCTCAGCACTGGAAGATAAAACCAGAGGAGCCAATCCGGCCCTTGCTGTATAAATTGCACTGGTCAGGCCAGCAGGACCGTGTCCGATTATGACCACATTCTCCATGGGAAATCTCCTTTTGAGTCAATACCAGGATATTGAAACACAGGGGCAGCATCAGAGCAAGTTCTGTAGTATTATGCGACCATGAAGCTCAAGGATAAAAATATTATCGTTACCGGAGGGTATCGTGGTCTGGGGCTGGCAATCACCAGGGCCTATCTTAAAGAGGGAGCCAGGGTTGCCATCTGTGGCCGGCATCAGGATAGCTTAAAAAAGCTTGATGAAAGCCTGAGTGATTACGATGGTCGCTTTTTCTGGTGCCCCTGTGATATTTCCGAGCCCCTGGAAGTTGCCAACTTTGTGAGAAAGGTAATGCATGAATTTCACAGTATTGATGTACTGGTGAACAATGCCTCCATTTACGGTCGCAGGGAAAATGTACTGGACACAGCCCCCCAGGCCTTTCGCGAGATTTTGGATATCAATCTGATCGGAACCTTTAATGTCTTGCAGGCTGTATTAAAAAATATGGTGGAACAGGCCTATGGCAAAATTATTTGTGTAAGTTCCTCCTCCATTGAGGCCAATGAAAAAGCTGGTGTTGGCTATCATGTATCCAAACTTGGACAGGAAGGACTAGCCCTGATGCTGGCCCGGCAGTATGGCAGCAATAATGTCTGCACCAACATAGTCAATCCATACGGAATCATGCAGGAAGAATCAAGCCCGTTTTATGACCCCATCCATCAGAACCTTGGAATGGATGCCGATTCCATACAGTCCCTCTTTGTTTATCTGGCTTCTCCAGAGTCCAATGGGGTGAATGGAAAAATATTTAATGCAATAGAATGGTGTAAAACAAGATAAATACGGATCGCTCTATGCAATCATCATGCCTTATGTTATAGTTCTGTTGGTGATTCCTGCTTCGAGGGCCTCGGTCCGCTGATCAGAAGCAGATTCATCTGGTAATTTTTCTGGGGTATATCCCCGTTTCTTCGAACTGAATCAGAGATTCAGTTTGACTAGGAGTCTTTCTGATGAATATCTATGTTGGCAACCTTGCCTATCGCGCCAAGGAAATGGACATCCGTGCACAATTTGAAGCTTTCGGTGCCGTGTCTGCTGTTAAAATCGTTACCGATCGTGACAGTGGTCTGTCCAAGGGCTTTTGTTTTGTTGAAATGCCCAATGATGATGAGGCTAAAAAAGCTATCGACAGCCTCAATGGTAATGACTTCCAAGGCCGAGCACTTGTGGTGAATCAAGCCCGTGAACGAACTGAACGAGCGCCTTTCCAGGGTGGCGGCAACGGTGGCGGTCCTCGCGGACCTAGAACCGGTGGCGGCAACGGCCCTCGTGGTGGTGGCCGTGGCGATTTCGGTGGCCAACGAAGTAACCGCTATTAATTAGCTGTTTACAAAAAATTAGAACTCCGCGCTTTTGGTGCGGAGTTCTTTTTTTTAGCGCGTATTCCGAGACATACACGCCAATTTTCTCAGAAAACCACTATATTTTGTCGATGTTTTCTCCATCATGAACTTATGTCTTTTACTTCTTTTCCTAAATATTGCCTGCTTATGGGCCAATAGTGGAATAGAGGACAGAATTTTGCAGGAAAGGGAAGCCCGCCTCGAAGCTATCGGTGGAGACTTTAATCCCCTGCGAGAAACTTCAAGAACCTCAGCCCTGGCTGGTGCTGAAATTCGCCCCTCAGGAATCGAGCTAACAGACCCATCTTTAAGGACCCGTTCCTATTCCCTGCAAGAAGTCATTCAAATGGCTTTAACCCAGAGTAAAGAATTAAAACAGGCTCAACTGGAGCAAAACATTCACAAACACCGCGAGAGACTGGCCAGTGATTTTCAAAAACTCAATGTAGATGTTATCAGTGGCTACAACCGGGCCGACAATTCCGGGCAGGATCCCAGAACTGCACTCAATCGAAGCGTAATGGATCTAACCAATCTGGAAAACTCCTTTTATGCTGGCATGGAAGCCTCGTTACCGATTTATGACAGTGGCCGTGGAGTGGCAAAAAACCGTATAGCCGAATATGAAACTGCCATTGTGGGCTGGGAAACCAAAAAATCCCAGATGGAACTGCTTTTGGATGTAGCCAGATCTTTTATGGTTCAGATTCAGATGCGAGAGGAAATTGCCTTGCTAGAACTCGAAGTTGAGTTGGGCAAAGAAAGAGTGAATGAGGCCCAAAGAGTCAATCGTGATGACAGGATGCCACTGGAATTGTTAAAGCTGCAACTGGAACTCAGACAAAATGAGGATGAGCTGGCCCTAAGACGCATTCAGGAACAGAATCTGCGTTTTAAATTCAAAAATCAGATTGGTCTTGAGGAAACAACTGAGTACGGGCTTTTAAAACAGGCTAAAACAAAAATACTGAGTGAGCCTCTGGCTGGCCTGCGAGCCATCCTGATGGAGTTCTCTCCCGATTTGAAGATCCTGGAGCTGCGGGAAAAAATTGTTCGTGAACGCTATCTGATTGCCAATACCAATCAGCAACCGGAAGTAGATCTGTTAAGCAAGGCCACCTATGCCAGACACAATGAAAAAACAGCTTCTGATGAAGTGCGCTGGCTTGTAGGTGTTGAATTTGGACTTAATATTTTGGACGGTAAAAAAACCAGAAACCTCAGAAGAATTGAAAACGACTCACAATCCATACTTGCCCATGAGAAGGAACTGGTACTAAACCGATTAACCATTGAACTGTCAGAATCTTTTCAACGATATGTTGAGGGACAAAACAGAGTGGATGCCAACGCAAAACAATTAAAACTGGCTCGTAGTATACTGTTTGAAGGTGAAGAACGCTTCCGGCAAAACCGAATTTTACGACAGGAGCTTTTAGAGGTAAGAATCAGTTATCGAAAAGCTCTGTATCAGTATTATTCCGTGCTGAAAGATATGATTCTTGCCAAACTTCAGGTATTTGCACTGATTGGAAAACTGGATGAAACAATCTTCTAAATATAGCTTTTTTCCCTGGAGGCTGATTCGGGCTGCCTTTATGGGTAAATCATCAATTGATACACCTTATTTAGCTATCGGATCCATAGAGGAAGCCGAATATTTTATCTCAAGATACGGATATGACTGGTCTAATCCAGAACATCAGGCGTTTCTAATCAAAGCCTATAACCGAGGACTTGAGTTTGTGCAGGAGCAGCTGATTGATCCATTTCCCGAAGAGCTTGTGATTCCTGAGCCTATTCGCAAATGCACGGATATGAGGCAGCTTGTGTTCTGGGCTAATCCCAAGGCATTTCACAGAAAAATTCAGCTCTGGGCCTGTGCCATGCTAAAAGTCTGTCACACCATTCTGCATCTGGAAAATGACTTCCTGATTGACTACTTTCAGGAGGCTAGACGACAGATTTTTGAACGCTTTGACGGGCATCTGTTTGTGGACTCGGAAAACAAAATCTATTTAGGACAGGACAAGGAAAACCTTATCCCCTTACATCATTTTGAGGTTAAAAAAGAAAAGAATTTTAACTCCCGTCTGATCAAGCTATTGCATAAGGCCGAAAATACATCGGCCACAATCCATGATAGGATTGGTGTTCGTATGGTGGCTGTCAATTTTACAGACACGGTTGCCGCTTTTTCCTATCTGGCAAAAACCAAAATTGTGGTTATCTCAAATATTGCTGCCACTAGGTCTAAAAACACCCTGCTCAATCTGGATAAATACCAGATATTTATGAACCGTCTTCTCAAGAAATTTGCTGCCGGTACAATCAGCCTGGAAGAAATAGAAAAAAAGACTCAGATGGAGTTTGACCGAAATGATTATCTGATCGAAAATCCCGTGATTCAGGAAATCAATCCTCACACTCTAGGGGGTTTTAAGGCCATTCAGTTTACCTGCAGGCATCTGGTTCGCTTTCAGAATCCTACCTACACTCGTCTTAATGAGCTTAAAGAAAAAATGCTTAGGGAAAAATCTAGCCCGTATCTGATCGAAGATGTGGATTCTATTCTTGAGTCCACAAAACGGGAGATCCGTTTCTTCTTTCCTTTTGAAATTCAGTTGATGGATAAAGAAGCCTGGGATCAGAACCAGCACGGAGAAGCTTCTCACCACGAGTATAAACAGGCCCAGCTGATGACAGCCCGCAAAAGGGTTTTAGGTAAACTTCTGTGTATGACAGAAGAAGAGATTGAAGCTTCTCAGGCCCGTCTTCAGGCTCGAATTTCCAATACTATGGTTTAAAGAGTTTGGCTAATACCTCAGGAACCGGTTTAAACAGACGATCCGAATCCTCAGTATCTAAAACAGGCTGTTCCAAAAAGCTGTAGTCCATCCACAGATTTTTTTCCATCAACAATGGCCGTAACTGGGGAAATGTGGCCAGCCAGTTTATGATCTTCTGTTTAGTGCCCACTGTATTCAAAATCTGACACTTGGGATTTAAGGCTGACAAAAACTCCTGAAACGCTACAGGCAGGGGTTTACAGTAACTGCTGGCATGGAAAATCTCAAGATTGCTCCAGCGCGAGTCCAATAAAGTACAAAGGGCATGCAACAGCCTGTCTACACTGATAAACTGAAACTGGGACTGAGTGTTGGAAGGTAATTGAACTTCCTTCATTTTTTTCAAAGACAAAATCCAGCGTTTGACCTCAGCATCTGTGAAATTTCCCCCGATGATCCGTGGAATTCTGACAATACAAGCCGGTGTATCAAGATGCTGGGCATAATTGGTAATCATGATCTCGGCACCACGGAGAGGATGCATATCCTCAGTGTCGAGAATCTCAACTTTTTCAGAATGTGGGCCAATCCCCATACCATAAAAGACCTGATTGGTAGACAATAATACGATTCTTGGAATTTTGGAGCGCAGATGCAATATGGACTGGTACACCTTGTCCATTCTTTCCTGAACCTGACTGCCACCCTCAACAAACAGTACATCCGTGATCCCATACAACCAGGAGCGCACAATACTGTGTTTTACAAGGTCAACTTTTTGAAAGCTGAAGCCCTCCTGGGCCTTTAAGGACCCAAGCTGGGCTTCCAGCAATCCAAATCCCATTACAGACCAGCCCCGTGCCAAAAATCCCTTTGCAAGATCCCGGGACAGGGGCAGATCCATATTAGTAATCAATAACTTACGGGACACAGGGCCTATCGTTTGAACTTCTGAATCAACTCAGTAATTGTCCTGATATTGGCATCAAGCTGCTCTTTACTGCTTGCCTCAGTAACCAGTCTTAAATAAGGCTCGGTATTTGATTTTCTGAGGTTATACCACCAGTCTTTAAAATCAACCCGAATCCCATCCAGATCATTCACCTCTCCACCAAAATGCTTAAAATGATCTGAAACTATTTGTATCAGTTCATCTTTATTCTCAGCCTTGAAGTTGATTTCTCCGGAATAGTGATACCTGGTTATGGAAGCTATCATTTCGGACATACTTTCTTTTCCGGCCCGTTTACTTTCTGCCAGAATTCCAAGTACTACCAAAGCCGCGATCAAGGCAGAATCACAGTAGTTATTGTCCCGGAAATAATAGTGACCGGCCAGTTCCCCACCAAATGTCCCATCGGTTTCCCGCAAAAGTTTTTTGGCATAAGAATGTCCTACACGACAAATTCTGGGATCCCCGCCCTGCCTTTTGATTTCTTCCGTTACGGAGCGAGAAGACCGAACATCATATCCAACCACACCGGGTCGCTTTTTGAGAAGATCCCTGGCCATGATTCCCATGACAATATCGGGAAATACAAACTGAGCCTTTTCATCAACAAAGATACAACGATCTGCATCCCCATCAAAAATCACTCCCACATCAGCCTTGACTTCCTTCACCTTGGCCATGAGCTGATGACAATTTTCTACTTCCAAGGGATTGGGTTCATGATTAGGGAAATTCCCATCCACCTCAAGGTTGATGTAGTGAACTTCCGCTCCCGAAGCATCAAACACATCCTTCAGATAAAGCCCTTCAACCCCATTGGAAGAATCAAATACAATCTTTAATCCATTCAGAGGCTTTAACCATTTGCTGACAAAATCCAGATAGCCCTCACGAATGTTATGGGTAATCACCTTGCCTTTATTGGCAATTGGTTCCGGCTTTTTCTGGCAAAGTTTCTCCAGATCCATCAGACCTGTTTCCTTACCTACCGGTTTTGCCAGCTCCCGGGAAATTTTGAATCCGTTGTAGCGCGGTGGGTTGTGGGATGCGGTAATCATGACACAGGCCCGTGCTCCCAAAAATGGTCCTGCATAATATACAGTAGGTGTGGTACATATCCCTATGTCCCAGACATCACAACCGGCATCCATCACTCCTCGTGACATTGCCTCAAACAGAGAGGGAGAAGATAACCGAGCATCTCTGCCGATCAGAACATGATCGCTTTGCAAAAGCTCCGGCAGGAAATAACCAACCCTGTAGGCCAGTTCTTCATTCAATTCTTCTCCATATACTCCCCGCACATCGTAGGCCTTAAATACTGACATGATTCTCCTTTGGTATTTCAGGGCAGATATTGTATCAGTTTTTGTATGGAAGATTAAGAATCCCGTTCTTCTACCGGCATATAGGAATTTAACTGCCTTAAAAGTACATCTACAAGTTTTCTTAAATCACCAAGCACCTGATGCAGCCAATCCACGGCTTCCTGTCCATCCAGCTGCCGTTTTCCCAGTTGTTCAAAAACTACTTTATCCAATGCGTCCAAACCTTTCTGCAAAAGAATAGGGGCTTCACTTTCCCTGTATCTTCCAGCCAGAACCATTAGAAAAATTTCGTTTAGGGGCTGTTGAAGCTTCTGAAGCTGGTGGTTCAGCTCCAAGGGCAATCCCTTATGCGATACATGGGGCAACTGCTCCAGATTATCCTGCATACGAATGGAAATCTGGAAAATATGGTCCAGATCGTTTAACAGTTTTAATCTTTGCCTGTTCTGAATCTCCTGCTGTACTGGCAAGGTTCTTTGTGAAGAATAAAAGATAAGATAACGAATGGAACGAATACGGTTATGCCAGGTTCTGATCTGAAATTTTTTATGTCTGGAGTGCTTTTCAACACTGTCCTTATGCAATAGCATTTCCAGGGCCTGATCAAAAATGCTCTTGGTCAGAATCTTCAGTTTCTCAAGCTGGGCCGTACTTTCTTTCTGGGCCCTTTCTGGAGAACTTGCCAGCATTCTTAGAACCAGAGGAGGTCTTTCCGTCATTCCGTCTTCCATAATGGTTGGCAAAATTATTTCCACCAGCCTTAAAAGTAGATGGGCAAACAAAAGACCCCAAAGAACGGTGAATACATTCAAAAATCCCTGTACCCCGCTTAAGTGTAGCCACAGTCCCGCACCCTGGTATTCCCCGGGTATGACCAGATCGACAAATGTCAAAAAATAGGGAAGGAAAAACCAGGTCATCAAGACACCCTTGAACTTGATTAAAAACCAGGCCAGAACCAGGCGACGGCCATCACCCTGAAATTCAAGCAGGGCAATTGCCACTAATAGCGGGGCCCCCATGTTAGAACCAAGAATCCAAAGGGCCGACATAGCAAAATCCAGATCAAAATTCAGACTCATAATCCAGAATATGGATCCGGCCTCCTGATAACAGAGTGAGCTTAAAAATCCCCCGGTAAAAAACTGCACCTGATCCATAAGACCCTTATCTCCGACACTCAGGATCATCCTTTGAAAAAAGGCACCTTCACTCTGTAGGTCCCTAAAAGACAGGGCTATCTGATTCAGCCCGATATGACAGATACAAAGTACCATCAGCATTTCCAGCATTTCTGCAAAAACACCCTTACGGATCCAAAGAAGCAGGATTCCCATAACAAGCATGACTAAAAACAATCCACCTGAACTGAAGGGGCCCTGCTGTAAATGCCCAAGAACACTGGCAATTCCTGCCCCAAAAGTTAAAAACAATGCCTGTTCGAGGGAAATCAGGGAAGCGTTAAATACAGCCAGAACCCCGATTACAGCCACGGTATCACTGCCAACGGTCAGGGTGAGAAATACACCAGCTAAAAGACTGCGCCAGGGACTGCCTATATAACGATCCAGAATGGGTTTCATTCTGATTGCTGCTGGTCGGGAGAGATTGGAATGTAAAAGGCGTAAAGAAAACAGATAAATTCCGATTCCTATAATTGCCTGAGACCATTCAATTTTCATAACTCTTCTTCCATCGCAATTTCACCCTTATCGAGCACAGAATCAATTCTTAAAATACCCTGCTTGTTCATTACCAGTCTTAGTCTCTGGTACTCAATATGGCGAATTTTTGTACCTTCCTCGCGAAACCTTGTGACAGTGTAACGAATCACAACATTAAGATGATAGACTCTGGGAGCGTCAACCTTGACAACTCCTTTTTCCAGATCCCAGTACTGCCAGCTGCGTCGGGGATCAGACATTTTATTCAGATATTCTGAGACATCCAGCCTAAGAACTTCCTTAATATGCTCCACATTATGCGAATCCGTGTCTTCACTGTCGGGCTGCATCTCAAAACGGCGGTGGAAGTGAAAGACCTCTTCCTGTCTTTCCGGTTCCAGATCAAAATTGCTTTCCAGATCACGAAGATAAAGAATATCAGCAGGCACCAGAGCCCGGCCTACAAACTGCATATACTGGGCCAGATTACCCACAGTTACACTCTCCTTCTGTCCCCGTATATTCAGAAAGTTGTAAACTATTTTATATTCCAGATCGGGAAGATACTTTCTGAGTTTCTTAAAAAAATATTCCCGGGACAGTTCCTTGATCCTGTCCTTGGCAACATAAGCTAAAATACCCACTACAAACATGGCAGTAAGTCTCCAGAAATTATCGGCCTGGTTGATCAAGGTCATCTGCTGTAAGGTAGCCAATCCATAAAATGTGGCGGCCAGAGCTGCCCCAATCATAGCCATAAAATTCAGAAACAGCTTGTCGCGCCGTACAATTTCCTGCTCCAGATACAAAACCTGATACACATATTTTTTTAACAGTCCCAGCCGGTACTGAACCTGCTCCTGGGCCTGTGGTCCACGGGATTTTGACAATACCAGCTGATTGTCCTCGGCTATCAGATAACGGCTCCTGTAAAATACTTCCTTTTCTACTGACTTATTAAGAAACTCTCTTAAACCCGATGCCCAGTCCTCGGACAATGGTTCCAGAAGCTGCATATAATCCAGAAGCCAGCTTTCCACCCGGTAGGAAATATACTCATCCATTAAAAGAAATACTTTTCTGACATCAGGACTGGCAAGGGATGCAAATCTCTGGACCCCACCTACATATTTCTGGCGAAAAATCTGAATCCGTGAAAACAGCCGTTCCAGCCTCTTTTTAAAGGATTTTACATACTCTGGATTTGCCGTTGGAACAGCATCTCTGCCATTGATTAGAATCATCTGCAAACTCTTCATGACCGTGTTTATATAACAGCCAAAAAGCTTGGTATCCTGAATCACCAGAGGTTCTACATTCTGTCTTTCCCTGGTACTGGCCTTCAGACTTAAATAGGCATCAGCGGAAGGTATACTGAGGCTGGCCGTCTCTTCAAACCAGTAAGGCCGCCTTGGGGTCTTGATCCGTAAATAGTTGGTCAGGGAAGAAAAAAAATGTTCCTTGGAATAGGTTCTTGAAGTAATGCCCATGGAAACCGGTACAAAAAAATAGGCTTCCATATTGATAACCTTGCGCACATCATTGGGCAACAGGGTTCTATCGTAATCCAGTTTTATCTGAAACTGTTTCTGATCGTGAATGCTCGCAGAAGTACGAACAGTGAAGGGATGGGAAATCCCTTCTTCAAGCCAGTCTGTATCTTCAAGCCAGTCTTCATTACTCACAGAGGTAATTATACATTACTCTGGTACTCATCAAGCCATGCCATCTGAATTGCTTCCAGTCTTCCTTCATTGCAATCTTCTCGACGACCGACAAATTCCTCCAAATCCATGACTTTATCGCGTAAGTCCGTAAACCGCAGTGTCAATGGATTTAAGGATGGTTCCTTCTCGTACAGCTGAATGGCAATTTCTTCTGTGTCTTTCCAGTCCAGTTTCATCATGCCTCCTGTTTGAATCAGGGAATTTTGACCCTGACAGTTCCACCCCGCACCAGAGCCTGACAGGATAAGCGGGATTTAAGACTGACACCTTTGGCTTTATCCAGCCTGTCAAACTCGTCATCTTCTTGTTCACTGAGATTTTCCCCACCATCAAGTATATAGACATGACAGGTAGAACAGGCACAAAAACCGCCACAGGCATGTTCCACATCCACCCCGTTTTCCAAAAGTGTATGCATGACACTAACCCCGACTTCTGCTTTGATTGTCAAGGGTTCTTTTCCATCTTCTTCATATATAATTTCAGCCATGAATCCCTCTAAATCTCTGCCACTGATTTGCCAACCAGCACATCTTCCGTGGCACTAGTGAATATTTTATCTGCCAGAGGTCTGGTCAAATCCCCAAGGCGATCTACCAGATTCTGCATCAGTTCCTTGTCTTTTTCCCCGCGCTTCAAAGCGGCTTTAGTTTCATTCAGGGTTTTTTCCAGATCTGTCATTTCCTCTTTGCCCATCAAAGATTGGGCTTTTTGCCAAACCCTGTCTGTGGCCACAATAATCCGTTCTGCCTTATTACGAAGCTCAACCAGCATCCTGAGTTCAAAATCATCCATGGCATGATCAATGGACTCTTCAACTATTTTATCCACAGCTTCCATAGACAGGCCAATACTGGGAAAAATCTCAACAGAAGCTGACTGAGAGGAACGAGTCTCCACGGCCTTCACCGACAAAACCCCATTTTCATCCACAGTGAATGAAACCTGAAGTCTAGGTAGTCCAGCTGGCATTGGTGGCAAATCCTTGACCTTAAACCGGCTAAGAGATCGACAGTCTTCTACTAACTCCCTTTCTCCCTGCAAAACATGCACCGTGATGGCCGTCTGATTGTCTACAGAAGTAGTAAATTCTTCAGTTGCCGAGACTGGAATGGTTGTATTGCGTAAAAGGATTTTGGTAACAGCTCCCCCAAGTGTTTCAATTCCAAGGGATAAAGGGATTACATCCAGAAGCAAAACATCTCTTCGTCCCCCAGCCAGAACCAATGCCTGTACAGCTGCTCCTAAAGCCACAACTTCATCAGGATTGATGCCAGTAAATGGAGACTTCCCAAAAAACTCCTTGACGGCTTTTCTGATAGCTGGAACTCGAGTAGCTCCTCCTACGAGTACAACTGAGGTTATATCGGATAATTCAAGCCCGGAATCCCTCAAAGCCCTTTGACAGCTTGTAAGTGTTCTTTGAATCAAGGGGTTTATCAGAGTCTCAAATTCTTCTCGGCCAAGCACAGTCTGAAGGTTTAAATTTTTTGCCGCAAAATCCAGCTTAACTTCCACTTCATCTTTATCGCTGAGACGGATTTTAATCTGTTCAGCCGCAAACTTCATGGCAATTCTGGATTCTGCATCCAGAATCAAATCGGGACCAGCTTTTTTGATCATCCAGTCCACCAGGGCCTGATCCATGTCGTCCCCACCAAGGGCCGTGTCCCCATTGGTAGATAATACCTGAAATACACCATCACAAAGATCAAGGATTGAAACATCAAATGTTCCACCACCCAGATCATAAACGGCAATTTTTCCCGTCTGTTTTGTATCCAGCCCATAGGCCAAAGCCGCAGCCGTTGGCTCATTTAAAATTCGGACCACTTCCAGATTAGCCAGTCGAGCAGCATATCTAGTCTCGTTTCTTTGTGTGTCATCAAACCAGGCTGGCACAGTGATCACTGCCTTTTCTACTGGCTTCCCCAGGGCCTTTTCTGCAATGGATTTCAATTTTGCCAGAACCTGTGCCGAGACCTCAAAAGGCTGAAGCTCTTTATCTCCTGCCCTTATACTCAATTTACTGTTATCTCCGCCAATCTGAAAAGGAAGCCCAATTGAGGAGTTTTTAATATCAGAGTAGGACTTGCCAAACAGTCGTTTCACCGAATAGATGGTGCGATCCGGATATTCCAGAAACTGCTTTTTAGCCTCATTGCCCACCAGAACTGAATCCTTAGTATAAGTGACTACGGAGGGGAGCATGCCATTGCCTTCCTTGTCGGTAAGCACAACAGGGACTCCATCCTGACAGATTGAAACCAATGAATTTGTAGTTCCCAGGTCAATTCCTACAATGACACTCATGCAAATTTTCCTTCCAGATTTATGCGCAGTCTCTCATAGTAGTTGTACTCAACCACCAACAAAGACATCAGTTCACAATTTTGGGCTTTTAATGCCTCTGACATCTGGCTCAATAATGAACTCTGTACTGTTAAAATTTCATTTTTTATGGATAAACTGGCCTGAATCGACCCATCCAGGGCCGCAATTTCATCCTGTTTTTCCATCATTTCCATAAGAAATTCAGGCTTTGGTTTTACCCCGGAAGGATTAAAATCAGAGCCAAATTTTTCTGAGCCCAACCACAAAAGAGTTTGGAATGGGGACCGCAGCAGACGGTAAGCCGAATTGACCCTGGCACTGATTTTAAGTACTTCTTCCCGATTTATGCATTTGTCGGCAAAGTCTGGGTGAACCAGCAAAGAAAGCTGTCTGTAGCGTTTCTCAAGCAAATCTCTGTCCAAGGGATATTCCTCAGAAATTCCAAAAACCAAAAAAGGCGAATCCGGTACACTTCCATTTGGAAACCAGTCAGGTCTCCACTGAAGAACATTCATGAGTCAAGCCTACATGCCAAAAGATGTGCCACAGCCACAGGAAGTTTTTGCCATCGGATTATTAAATCGAAAACCCCTGTCAATCAGACCATCATTAAAATCCAGGACTGTCCCGTTCATAAACAGATGCGACTTTTTATCAATCACAATCCTGAGCCCGTTGGACTCAAAGGTCAGATCAAAATTGCCCGGTTCTTTAGCAAAATCCAGAAAATAGTTAAACCCGGAACATCCCCCACCCTTTAATGACATACGAAGAAACAAGTCTTCGCTGTTCTGTTCCTTCATGATCCGTCGAAGTTCCAAAGCCCCGCGTTCAGAAATAGAAACTGCCATAAGCTACTCCTGTTGATTACCTGCCTGCTTTTGGCGAATATCCTCAAGCGCTGCCTTTATAGCATCCTCGGCCAGAACAGAACAGTGAATTTTAACTGGAGGCAAATCCAGCTCCTGCACAATGTCAGTATTTTTGATGCTTAAAGCCTCCGAAACCGTCTTGCCCTTGAGCCATTCCGTTGCTAAAGAGGAAGATGCAATAGCAGAACCACAGCCATAGGTTCTGAACTTGGCATCTACAATGGTGTCTCCCTCAATCTGAATCTGCAACTTCATTACATCACCACACTCAGGGGCTCCTACCAGACCGGTTCCCACATTGGTAGCAGCCTTATCCAAAGAACCTACATTACGGGGATTATTATAATGATCCAAAAGTTTTTCGCTATATGCCATGTCCTAACTCCTATATGTCCTGTTTTATTATTATTTTAATGATGATCTGTCCACTTAACCGTGGATAAATCAATACCTTCCATCACCATTTCATACAATGGGGACAATTCTCTTAATCTCTTTACTGCCAAAACAACCTTACTGGCTGCAAAATCGACTTCTTCTTCTGTGGAAAACCGTCCGAATCCGAAACGGATGGAAGAATGGGCCAGTTCATCCTTAACACCCAATGCCTTTAACACATGAGAAGGCTCAAGGCTTGAAGAAGTACAGGCAGAACCTGAGGAAACCGCAATTTCCGGCATGGCCATCATCAGACCTTCCCCTTCCACATAGGCAAAAGAAATATTTGTATTTCCAGCTATTCTTCTGTCCCTGTTTCCATTAATAAAACAGTAGTCCAGTGCTCCCATTACCTGAGTTTCAAAGCGATTGCGCAGATTGTTAAGTCTGACAGTTTCTTCAGGCATTTCCTGAAGGCATAACTCCAAAGCTTTTGCCATTCCCACAATACCGGGTACATTCAAGGTTCCTGAGCGCATCCCTCTTTCCTGACCACCGCCATGCACAAGAGGAGATAACCTCACCCTGGGATTACGACGACGAACATACAGGGCCCCCACACCTTTAGGGCCATAAAACTTATGGGAGCTCATAGATAAAAGATCGATGCTGTCTTTTTCAACACAGACGGGAATCTTTCCAACCGCCTGAGTTGCATCGGTGTGAAACAATACTCCCCTGGCCCGACAAATTTTGCCAATTTCCGCGATGGGCTGAATCACTCCGATTTCGTTGTTCACATACATGATACTTACAAGAATTGTCTCGGAAGTGATAGCTTTTTCCAGATCCGATAAATCAATTATGCCATCTGCCTGGGGTATCAGCCGAGTCACTTTGTATCCCCGTTTTTCCAGGGTTTCACAAGGATCAAGCACTGCATTGTGTTCCGTGGCACAGGTAATTATGTGATTGCCTTTTTCACGGTACATTTCAGCAACCCCAAAAATTGCCAGATTGTTGGATTCAGTGGCCCCGGAAGTAAAAATAATTTCAGATTCCTTGGCTCCAATTGCGGTGGCTACAGTCTCCCGTGAGGCTTTGACCGCATCTTCGGCTTCCCAGCCGAACTGATGGTTACGGGAAGATGGATTGCCATACACTTCTGTAAAATAGGGAGCCATCGCATCCAAGACTCGCTTATCTACCGGGGTTGTGGACTGATAGTCCATAAAAATTGTCTTCTTCATACTGAAATCTGCCTCTCGGTTGAGGAAAGAATCATGGGGACAACCGGCTCAGGTCTGGGCAGGCCCAGTATATAACCCAAACTGGTTTCTTCGAGAATCTGGTTGATTCTGTTGCTCACACCCTTCATTCGTCCACTGATAGAGCACAGGGCATGATAATGGCAGTCTCCGCCACTATCCTGAGTGCAATCTGTCAGATAGAATGGTCCATCCACAGCCACAATCAGGCTGCGCAAGGAAAGCTCCCAGGGGTCACTCGCCAGTCTGTAACCGCCGTTTTTGCCCCTTACCGATTCCAGAATTCCCTTACGGCACAAATTTTTCAAAAGTGCTGCCACCATTTCCAGAGACAATTTATACTTGTCTGCCAGCATGGCTGCTGACACAACTTCTGGCTCCTGTCTGACCATTTCCGAGACCAGAAGCAGGCTGTAATCCATCTTTTTCGAGAGTCTGACCATTGTCCTGTCCTATCCTGTTTTGTTATACCGTACTAAATATAGTCCTGTTTGTAGTATACTTCTCCTGTGGTGTAAGATCAATATATAGGTTCTTAATTGGTACTATATTGAGTGAGGGTTTAAAATGAGTGTCGAATTGACAGAAAAGGCTGTAAAACAGCTACATCAGATTCTGGAAAAGTCTGGAAAAAGCGAATCAAAATTGAAACTTGGTGTCCGTAATGGCGGATGTGCCGGTATGAGCTACACCATGGACATCGTCAAGGAAGTTACAGATCAATTCCTCAATATAGATTGCCAGGGCATTCCTGTCGTAATGGAATCCGATCATGCCCAGTACCTAAAGGGTCTGGTTCTTGATTACAACGACGATATTCTTAATTCAGGTTTTCGCTGGCACAATCCCAATGCCACTGAAACCTGTGGTTGTGGCAGTTCTTTTTCCACCAAAAAGCCAGCCTAGAATAATAGATAAAATTATCCATAATGGAACCTTCTTCGGTTTTTTTTGCCCTCAACTTGGGGCAGGCATATACTTCAGACAGTTTTACAACCTGGGTTTGGTGTAGAACAGTAGTTGTGAATTGTGTGAGGTTATTATGAAGACTTATTTTGCCTTAGTGCATAAAAACGGTGCCAATTATGAGGCCCGATTTCAGGAGTTTCCAGGCTGTGTTGCTACAGGATCAAGTATTGAGGAAACACTAAACATGGCCAGACAGTGTTTGAGCTCGCATATTGAAACCATGATTGAAGACAATATCCAGGTGCCAAGCCCATATAAAACAGATATTTTAATGACCAGGCTTGATGGGGCATTCACTATTATGGGAGTACCCCATGAAAGACCACATGGAGGCCATGGTAACTGCTGTGGAGGTTGTGGGGGTTAGTGAGCCTACAAAACAAATCTGGGGTTCTTCTGACGAAACCAGCCAAGAAACGGGTGATTGCTCAATAAACCCATAATATGGTTTCTTTCTCCGGCCAGAACCCCGGCTACTTTTTTAGGCTGATTCCAGACAGGCATTCTGCCCATCAGATCACAGGCGACTCTGCCGCTGGCCTGAACCAGCCCCACACCGGCTGCCACATCCCATTCATTTTTGGGTCGAAGTGATATAACTCCTTCAAATACCCCAAAAGCCACCAAAGCCAGTTTATAGGCAATACTGCCCACAGCCTGCAAATCCATCTGCTCTGAGAGCTCATCAAACAGATTGGATTTGGCCTCAGATCGAGAAATACACAAAGGGGCCAGACAATCCGGGCGGTAGTTTCCCAGCTTTTCTTCCATCATTTCCGTACCTACACTGTAAAACAGGGCATCATACGGATTGGCCACAGCACTAAATCGTACCTCACCGCGACACAAAAGAGCCACTGAAACGGCATACTCAGGAATCCCTTCAATAAATTCTATGGTTCCATCAATGGGATCCACAATCCAGACCCAGGGCGAAGATAGACGCATCCCATCGTCTTCCCTTTCCTCAGAATAATACACAGATCCAGGAATCAGATCGGATAAGCCCCGCAAAATTCTGTCCGCTGCCAAATCAGCCTCACTCAATGGATTATTGGCACTTTTTTCCTCAACAGTAAACTGTCCGGACTCTCCGATCTTCTGGGCCGTCAGGGCAGCTTCCCTGATTATTTGAAGGGCCTTGTCCGCTATATGATCCTGCATATCATCTCCATACATTCACCTGAGCACTTGTACTTAAACCCAAATTGAGACTATCCTGTGCCACATGCAGCACTACATCGTCCAAATGGGTTCAGGCAAACCAGCCGAGTTGGGTACTCAACAGACCGAGTTTCAGGTATTTGAAAAACTTGGTCTGAAAAATCCACAAATAGTTTTTTCTCCCTTCCATCACCTGGATTTAAACAATCCTGGAAACGACTGGGAATTATTCCGGGCAATTTACACCCCTCTCACACAAAAGCCAATCCGTTTACTGGAATTTCATAAAGAACCTTCCATAAAGGGACTACAAAAAGTTCTGGAGTCTGCGGATTTATTAGTACTTGGATCGGGGGTCTGCGAGCCCTATCTTGGATTTTTACGCAAAAACAATCTAGATCGATTCATTACCAGACTGTTTCGCCAGAAGCATATCTGTATGATGGGCTATTCTGCCGGAACCATTTCCATGTCTCACGCCTACATCCACAACCTCTTTTACGAAGAAGTTTTTCACTACTGGAAAGTAGCCCAGCATTCCGGCACACCCCAGGAAGATCTGGATGAGATGTTTAACTCAATCCTTATGGATGCCCGCCAGGAAGATCGTGAAACCTTACGCAAGGTACTGACATCAGATGCCTTTGATAAAATCCCTCACCAGCTCCAGGGCAAAGTTTTTCAATCTCAAAAAATGCCAGCCCTCAGCCTGATGCCTGAGCAGGTCATCCTGCCTCACTATCTCCAGTCTCCCTATGCCATGGCCCGCCACCTAAAAGCCTCAGCCCGTCAGTTCCCCTGGCTCAAGCACTACGGACTTCCCAACGGAGTTGCCCTCTTTCACACCTTTGAAGACGGGGGCCATGTCTCCACCCATGTTGTTGGCAAAAACCCGGATCCACATATCAAACTCACCCGCCACTTCCCCGAAAAAGAAATCACCCATGAGGATGGGGAGAGGATAGGCTGAAGCAACCATAAGTTCGGATCGAGTTAAATATGGGGGTGTTTGTGTCCTTCCAGCGAAGCGGATTAACTTTTGGCTAAGCTGGTATTCTTCTGCCCGGCCTTCCGAGGTTATGGACACTCCTGAGGGTTGTTTGGGGAAATGTCAAAAACCCCGATCTGCTGGCAAGCATCCAGGAATGATTTCTTCAGGAAGTTGACATTGGCAAAGGGAGATTTTTGTGCATGGCGGCTCACATTACGCAGATAGGCCTCCGGTGTCCTACCCTCAGCGCCAGCCGATTCGTCATGCCACCGCCATTCATCCAGGATCTCAATAAGCCATGCCTGGCCATCGCCACTGAGGAGCTTGCCCCTATATCTCTCCTCTATACCATAAATATCCTTCCATGTGTCGATTTCTTCAGCAATAGTGGCGGGTCCAAATTGCAAGATGATATCTGAAGGGGCCATTCTTGTGATATC
>JACFNL010000043.1 GCA_019454875.1 Candidatus Cloacimonadota bacterium
GATCTCCTGAATTTTTCCCTTAAATACAAAATGCCTGCGATACCTGGAAAACCTCGCCTGCAACAGAGCAGATGGAACCTTATTACTGCGATTTGACTCAAAAGTCACCAGATTGTTTTTTAAGTCATAGCGCATCTGATAGCTGCCCCCTGGCTCACTAAGCTCCCTTGGATATAAACTCTTAAGTGATTTCAGTTCATGTATCAACCCGCTACCAAATACATCCTGAGGGTTTAAAAGAAGCAAGTCAGAGAAATCTTCAACTCCTGACTCCTCAAGTATCGTTTCTATGTTAAATTCAGGCTCATTCAGCCTGAAATAATATTGCAACTCATTAAACCACGGCCAGATCCGATCCAACAGTCCTGGTTGATTTGCCAGAACATTTACAAGCTCTTTGCCTCTCAGATGTTCGACTTTTTCGTCCAATACACGATTGCCAAACAGATACTGCCTTTTGAGAAACAGGCCCTTGTCCTGGATCTGAGCCTCACCATTCACAATGCGGGTGGCTGGTAGCTTCACTGCTAGCTGCTGCGGAATAGTAAAAATTTGTGAGCCACTAAGCCTCGTGCGGGATGTTCCATCCTTAATTGCCACCATTTCCAAAATCAGGACGGCTGCCACATTGGGTTTCCAGTAGATTTCTGAAAGCTCCACTTCCTGATTAAAATCATTGCCAAAAAGCCCCTGCCGCTTTTTAGGATAAAACAGATATCGCGGATTGGAATGGGCGATAAAAAGGATAGCTTCATCTCTTTCCATTACCTTCTGTGTGCGATCCTGACATTTTAATCTGAATCGAAGATCAAGATAGGCTCTATCCACCTTCTGAAATCCCTCACTACCCAGAATCCTGAGTCTTTCCTCCCTATCCATCTGGTAAAAAATCCAGTCCGGTCTAGGTATGGTCACATCAGGTTCAATAAAAACTTTTGATTCCCAGTTTTTACAACCTTCCATCAAAGCCAGAAAAAACAAAATACAGTCAAGACCTGGATGACCCTGTTTTACAAGCTCTTTTAATCCTGAAATCAAGGCAACTGGAACCGGAAGAAACTTCAAAGAGTCATTGGCATCCACTGTGTTAAAGCCAGATTCCTCATTGTCCCACTGGGTTTTCAGAGGAGGGCTAAGCCATGGAAGCCGTTTTGGGTCCAGTCCCATTTCCTGGGAACGAAATATTATCTCTCCAAGGCTGGTTCTTAAAATCTCGGGCAGCAGTTTTTCCTCAAGGCGAATTTTTTTACCCCACATGCGCACACAGATGCCCGGTCCAACCCGTCCTGTTCTACCCTGCCTCTGCCTGGCTGATTCCTCAGTTATGGGAGCAAGGCTTAAAATCTCCCGTCCCCTGCTCAACATCATCAGACGGCAAAGTCCTGAATCCACCACCAGATCAATACCTGATGGGGTGAGAGAAGACTCACATACATTAGTAGACACAAGAATTCTTTCTTCTAACGAATACAAAGCCCTGGATTGCTGGCTTAAAGGCATACCCCCATGTATCCCATACACCGGTTTGATGAAAGACAGTGCCTGCATTACCTGGCTCATCTCTGCCTTGCCCGGCACAAACACCAAAGCAGAATGAAACTTTCGATTTTTTAATATTTTGTAAACTCTGTCGGCCAGATTCTTTTCACTCGGTACCGACATCTCGGATTCATATTCTGTCTGAACGGGATAGGAGGTGCTTGTATATTCAAATACATCGGGACTATACAGGCAAAAATCATCGGGATTTACCGTGGCCGACAATAAAATCATGGGCAGATTTTTCTGCCGGCACAAAGCCATGGCAAAATCCAGATCCCTGCTTCTTTCATGAACCTCATCCAGAACAATAAGATCCACCGGTATCGGGAAACCATGATACAAATACTGAATCAAAATACCGGGCGTAATCAACTCACCCTTCTTTTCCAAAGTATCACTGCAAAAATAACGCACATGGCAGCCTAGGTGTGGGTGATTAAGATACTCGTAGAGTCCCTGGGCCGCTGCCCTGCGCGGCTCAACCATCACAAAACGGAGTCCAGACTGGATTAGTTTTATGGGAACCATCGTCGATTTGCCAGCACCGGGCGGAGCTATCAAAAGTTTTACCGAAGCCGGGCTTTTTAACAAACTATCTAAGAGGTCGTTCATTTTTGATTGGAAACGATTCTACGATGCAATACCTTAAGAAACGAAACCCTGGACTCAAGGAAAAACATGTGCCCACCACAAAATTCCTGGGTACTTGCTGAAGGTATAAGATTTTTTAACCGGTGGTAATCACTGTATCCCACCACTTCATCCTGTATACCATAATAGAGATGAATCGGCATTTTTAACCTGTCCAAAAAATCCTGGGAACCAAACCTTGTCATAGCCTGCCACTGAAGCTTCAGTATCCGGCCAGATGGCGGATTTGGACTTAGCCTGATATGCTGGGCATATTCCTCTAACAAACCTGAATCCAAAGCCTTGGGACTAAAACAGGGCCTAAGGATTTTTAAAACCGGGTCTTCCTCAGCAGAGGCCTTCTGAAACCAGAGTTTTTGAACCATTGGATTCACACCAAAAGGATTATTGTATCCACCAGTATTTGTGCAACACAAATTAAGAGATAAAATACGGTCGGAAGCCTGATCAGCAAGGCTTTGCGCAATAATCCCACCCATGGAGATACCAACCACATGCCAGGAACCTGACAGTGTCCTGCCAACAAATTCAGCTAACTCGGCAATGCTGGTTTCATTTTCGGACTGAAGATTAGTGAATTCAGGAGGATCCAACAACCAGTGAGTGCCCCAGTCGCAACCTTTAAGCACGGGCAGAAGTCCGTGGGCAGTTCCACCCCATCCCGGTATCCAGGCGACCCGAATCTGAGTGTCACGGGTTCCCTTAACTTCAATTCTGGTTAACGCAGTTGATCCGACAATTTTGTGTACTCCAGGTAAACATCCTTATACTCTTCGGAGTTCATCTTACCCTCGGCCTGCATTTTTAACATTCTCTGATACACTTCATTGCGTTTTTCTCGTAAGGCCGCATTATCATACAGATTGTTGGTAGGTACCATATGCTTGTATGTTTTTGGCGCAGTACTGCTAACAGGAGCTGCAGGTGCAGGAGTGAATCCCGAGGCAGTGGAACTGGAAGCTGGTGCCTGGGGAGCATTTACTAGAGGAGCCGCAGACTGACCTGTCGCAATTTTTCCCTCGATAGCCCGACGAATATCAGGAAAAGTCTCAATCAAATACTGATACCTATCTTTACCAAATGCCCCCGGTGGCTGATACGCCTTAACCAATGGATTGATTGGCCCGCCCCACTGATCGCGGTTCTGGGATTTTAAATGCTGATCTATCAGAGCCCGAATCTCTGGCTGGGTCCAGGGTGTCGCACTTACAGCTGGAGCCTGAGCCAAAGCATTGGAGTCTGAAGCAGGTGTGGCCGATGGTGCCATATCGTTTGCTGGTGTTGGCTGGGCTGAACTGAAAGCCTTCAGTTCATTAAACCTGTCCTCAACCTTAGGATAAACTGCTTCGATCTCCTGCTGTTTTTGCATATATGGAGCAAACTGGGCCTGATGCTCATTAATCTTGCCAGCTTGACTCAATGCATCACGAACTGCCATCAATTGCCCGTAGGTCTGGGCGTTCTGATCAATAGCAGCCTGCATAGCCTGCATTCTTCTCTCTAGCTCTGCCTTCTGGGTAGGATCATTCAGGTTTTGCATGCTTCCCTGTAGATCTACAACGGCATTTACAGCTAAAATCAGGGCATTCTGAGACTGGTTTGTATTTTGCAGGGCCTGCACCAGCTGCGCCTCTATCTGCTTGTCTTGTTTTTTCCCGCCACCAAACCAGCCTGTCACTGTTTCCCAGATTGCCCCAAGAAAGGCTTCTGAGCGAGTAACTGTACCGAAGTGGGTTCCTAGTACCAGTGCTGCTATGAAGATTGCATTTTTCATAAAAAAACTCCCTGCTGATGGTTATTACGCAAGCGGGGATACTTTTGTTGCAAACTCGTCCAAAAATAGAGAACACTTCCTGGCCAAGGATTCATCAAGCTTCATCATCTCTTCAAACGAAACCTCGGATAATTTAAACTCCGTGGCCAGATTGTGGCATTTTGCATCATAACTTAACACCAGGATTTTTTTGTTTAACAGGTGGGCCAGAACAATACCATGATAGCGCATGCTGATAACACACTCTGAGCCTCCGATATAGTCCACAAGCTCCTCTATATTTCCCTTGTATTCCATGAGGGTAACTGAAGGCAATATTGACTCAATCCCTCTTCGTAAATGAACATCCTCTTCAAACAAAACAATTGTGAGAGGCAGATTAAACCGGGTACAGACCTGATGGATCACATTCGCAACAGCTAAAGTGTCTATGCCAGGGGCTGATCTAAGAATCAGGCAACCCCTTTTATGAACTATTTTTGGGGGTGAAAACTCCAATGAAAAAACCAGATCGGGTAAGACTTCAATTTTGTCGGCCCTAAGCCCTAGGGCCTGCAAACAAATACTGGATTCCTGATCTCGAACCACGGCCTTACAAACCAGACGATTGCAAAAGTTCATCAGAATTTTTGAGGAAAAATGCTTTAGTGGGGACATCCCCAGGCCAAAATACTCAATTTTTGCCCCAACACATCGAGCTAACAGTATAAAACCACAATAATAGAGTAATGACAGCCTCGAACTCTGATCCTGTAGCACACCACCTGGCCCGACAATCAGTTTTTTAGAGGACACTAAAGATAAAAACTCACTAAGCCAATGATGCCTCCACACCAGGCGGGACTCATCGACCAAAACACTACCCTTTAAGCCACAGATAAAATGGGCATCAGGAAACCTTTTGGAGGCAGCGAGCATCAAAAGATCATCACCTAGATTGCCAAATCCAAAATATCCCAGGATCAAATCAGGGCCGGATTTTTTATATAACCTCAGCCTAAGGCAATAAAAAAAAAGGATCAGCCCTTGAGCAATCAGATAGGCATTCACTGTCCTAAGTACTACCATCCAGTAGGGAGTATGAAAGTGGCTGAAGGTATTTAATGAACTGGAAGCAAGAAGTGTGTACAAAACCATCCCCAAAAGCATAAAAACTTCAGCCCTGGTTCTTAATCCCAGATAAAGACAGACTGGGGCGAACCAGAACAGGATCTCTCTGGTTCTTGGTCTGGCTACCAAAACATCTTCCAAAAACTCACGGACTCCAATTTCAAGTTGAGAGGCAGGTAATATCTCCTGATTACCAGATCGCAGTATCATCCAGGCAAAACCCAGACCACCACAAACAGATAAAATCAAAACTCTGCGCCAGGATATACCAAGTGCGTACATCCAGTTGCCTTTATGCAATCGGATAAGCTCTAAAAATTCAAGAATCAAAACTATCAGCACTGGAAGAATCAATAACACCTTGATTCCTCTTGGGAGAAAGATTCTCATCTCAAAATCAAGGGAACCCATCATGGCGTAAAGCACACTTCCCAACAATAGAAGACAGACAAACACCTGATGATTTAAGCGAAGAATCTGTTCAGCACCAGTTACCTGATGCTTTTTTTCCCGGATTACAAAGGACACGATCCATAAAACCGAAAACAGACAAAAACAAAATCCCTGAAGCTGTACGCTGACAGGGTACTCATATAAAAAAAACAGGATCGGTAGAAAAAAGGCGAAGTGAAGATAAAAGCCCAAATAAAGAAGCAGCACAAAAATCAAAGCACTGCGCAAGGGCTGAAATTCGATATCCACAGGATACAAATGGGGTTTTACACGACTCTTCAAATCAAGAATATCAGCAAGCTTCTGCCATTGATCAATCACTGGCAAAGAGGATGAAAAATTGAACTCAAAATAAAGATGGGTTACCGATCTCTCCCTCACGGCCCGCAAAAATCTCTGCATTTCCCGATCAAAAACCAGGCCATCCTGATCCCAGGGCATCACTCTATGTACCCAGAAAAACCGGGATCCAAACAACTCCACCGGGGTATACTCACTCCAGGGAACCAGCTCATAAGCCAGATTTTTATTGTGTTTAAGTGGAGTTTTTACAGGCGGTACTTTCACCTGCCTGTTTTCTATATGATCAAACAGGATCCAGTGATTTGGTTTTATCCAGTCCACAAACTGATCACGAATCAAAACCACTAAATCAGATTCAGGCACATTATGAGAATTTAGGTATTGGACTTCTTCCTGGTTTTTTACGGCAAACAGGACATTTGCGCCACTGACAATGTGGCGTTCCTCTTCAGTGAGCCTCATCCACTGTCTGGCCTCAATCAAAATAGTGAGAGGTAGATCACGACTGCCCTGAAAAGAAATCAGGGCAGTCAGAAATACAATCAACAAAGCCATACTGGTCCATTTGACCATACAACCCCCGGTCCTGGCCGCTTAACTATGCTTTCCGTGGTGGTGGCGCAGGAGGACGAGCTCCCGGTGGTCCCGGAGGTCTGGGTGCTCCAGGAGGAGCCGGAGGCCTTGCTCCAGGAGGGACTGGAGGTCTCGCACCAGGAGGAGCCGGGGGCCTTGCTCCAGGAGGGGCCGGAGGTCTCGCACCAGGGGGGGCCGGGGGCCTTGCTCCAGGAGGAGCCGGAGGCCTTGCTCCCGCAGGGGGAGCCCCTGCTGGAGGAGCTGGGGGCCGTGAGACTGGTGCCGGGGGAGCTGCTTCCAAGGCTACCGGTTCATCCGTAGGTAAAGGTAATCCCTTTTCCTTGGCGATTAATATGTCCAATTCTTTCTGAAGCAAAGCAGCAGCGGCGGCATCGGTATTTTTAAGCTTATCAATCTTAATTTTCAAAGCTACTTTTTCATTGATTTTATCCACTCCACGAACACAGACCTGATTCCTGCCTGATTCCTTACAGACATACAACATCTGATCCGCAGACTCCATTACCTCTTCCATGGTTTTGCCATCTTCAGGATAAGAAGCAATACCAACACAAAGGGTTACGGAAAGCACCCCGGCCTCAGTATCAAACTTTTTGGCCTCCACATTTTTTCGTAACTGCTCAGCAATTTTTCTGGCTTCCGTCTTATCGGTTTCAGGCAAAATCTGACCAAATTCTTCACCACCGTACCGACCAGCCATATCCCCTTTACGGCTTACTTTTTTATATTCCTTGGCCACTCCTGCAAGTACAAAGTCCCCAATGGCGTGACCATACTGATCATTAAATCCTTTAAAGTGATCAATATCACTCATAAAAAACGCAATCGTATGTCCGTTTTTATTGGCCCTCTCCACTTCCTTGTTAAAAAAATCAAGCATGGAACGACGGTTGTTAAGTCCGGTCAGGGCATCTATTGTAGCCCACTCCTGGGTTTTCTTGAACATTCTGGCATTCTGAATGGCCATAGCTGCAAGTGAGGTCAAAATGTTCATCAGACGCATTTCGTCATTTTTGTTATCCGAACTTCTTTTGTCTTCGGAAGGCTTTTTTTCAATTGCCTCAACATTAATGACCCCAATAATGGAATCCTTCGTACTGAGTGGAGCACAGATATAAGTCTTTTTACCGGAAAATCTTGTGATCTGAGAGAGTTTGGGATCGGCCTTTAATGCCTCATCATCCACAGAAACCATATTCTGGGCTACATATCCTACAATTCCTTCACCAAATTTTTCATCAAAGGCAGCAACCTCAGCCGCATCCCACCCATGATGTTTGGCTAAAGTCATTTCCTGGGTCTCTGGATTCACCAGAATAATCGATGCCTTGGTAGCTTTCAGGTTACGGATGATGTTTTCCATGGTAATGTCAATAACTTCCTGGGGATCCAGGGTAGAACCCACTACCTTGGCCATGTTAGACAAAGAAACCATCAGTGAGGACAGGGACATGATTCTTCCTCTGGTCTCCTCGACCTGGGCATGAATCTTGTTTCTTTCCTTAACCGTTCGGGCAAGATCTTCCTTGATCTGATCCACAGACTTTTCACCTGCCTGGGGTTCAGTGGCCTTGTCCTTCAGATAATCCAGGACAAACACCATACACATGGCAAAAAAACCTGCCACCAGTGCCAGAGTCACAAAAACTCCAACAAATCCCCCGTCCTGATCCCAGTTTCCCTGTTCCGTCTGAAAATAGGCGTACACAGCACCCATCATGACGGTAACCGTCACCACAAGTGCAAGGCACAAAGCTCGAAACCAATTTGTTGTCAGTACAGCCATAGGTAAAATCTTCCCAGTTGAGTTTTTAGCATTGTAACAAGGTTAAGTTCATTTTACAAAATCGGCTATTTATCGCTTCCAGACACGCCAAAATGTAAAAATACATACAGCAAGGAATAAAATATTCTGAGTCCAGCCTGCAATAAAAGGATGCAAAAATCCATTTTTTCCAATTGGCATAGCCAACCCCATGACAAAAAAGTAAAGAAATGAAAATACAAGGCTGATGCCAAAGCCCACAAATCCACCGCCACGGTGGGAACTGATTCCCATCAATGCCCCTAAAACACTAAACAGTAAAACGGCAAATGGAAATGCCAGTTTATTGTAAAAGTCCACCTGCAAGGGTAGAGTCGAAATCACAGCCCTCTCCTGATGGTAATCAATCAGATCCAGAATTTCACGATAGCTCATTTCCTGAGAGCGTTTTTCCTCGTAGTTTTCCAAATCCCTCTCTTGCAGGTCCAAATCATAAAGAATATCTTCGGACAACTGGTTGATCACCCTTTCCTGATTGGCTCCCGGCCATATGGATATCATAGGAGCTGTTAATTTCCACTGTGAGTTTTTTTGCAAAACCGCATTAGATGACACAATCCAGCGCTGTAGAGGCAGATACTCCTTGACTACGATTTTTCTCAGTTCCTTGGTCAGAAGATCTATCTCTCCAATAAACAAAAGGCGATCCGAGGACAAACGCATCACCACATCATTTCTGATTTTTGGTTCCTCATATTGCCTGATTTTAGTGCGAAACAAATCCGTTCTAATCTTCAGGGCCGGGGGAATCACTTTGTCCTGAATATAAAATACGGATAAGAGTACAAGGATTCCAAACAAAAATACTGGCTTAAGAATTGAAATCAGACCAATACCACCAGCCTGAATTGCCACCAGTTCCGAGTCACGGGACAGTTGGGAAAAGACCAATAGACCTGCCAGCATACTGGAAGTTGGGAAAATGAATAACATGTCTTTAGGTATGGAGTTGATAAACCAGCTCCATACCACAAAACCATCCACCTGATTATTAAAGTAGTACTCCAATGCCTTCTGTAAAGGATCCAGGGCAATAATCAGGGTTGTTCCCACCAGACCAAAAAGAAATGGTCCCCAAAGGCGAAAAAAAATATATCTCTCTATCTTTTTCACGAGGGAAGCATAACTTCGATGGAACTCAAAGACTCCTTGTCCCCCGCAGAGGCCACACAATCCCCGTGCATAAGCCTCACTCTGGTAGGATCCACCTGATTTGCGGGCCTGAGCCAGATAGCATTATCCTCGTTGAGTGACATGGCATCCTGAAAGGACTGCCTGCGATAAAGACCTCTACGGGCAATTTTTTTAACCGGCAACTCAGCACTGATTTCCGGTTTGATTTTCTGACCCATAGCCCGGTAAATATCCTGAGTACAGCGAACCAGCTCGGAAAGCTCCTTTGGATCAAGAGACATTTTATGATCAGGTCCTGGCAGATTTTTATCCAGAGTAAAATGTTTTTCAATCAGGCGAGCACCCAATGCAACAGATCCCACTGCCAGGGTAGTTCCTAAAGAGTGATCCGAAAATCCTACGGGCACGGAAAACAAATGTTTGAGAGTGGCTAAAAACTGCAAATGTGTATCTTCCAGCCGAGGAGGATAATTGGAAATACAGTGCAATACCGCCATTGGATAATCTTTGAGAAAGGGTTGGGTCACAACCTGTTCGATTTCACCAAGGGAGGCCATACCTGTAGAAAGAATCAGCGGAAGTCCCGTCCCAGTAATCCTCTCGATCAAATCATAAAATGTGAGATCGCCTGAGGCCACCTTCAGGGCTTTGACCCCAAGATCAGAAAGAATCCTGACATAAGAAGGGCAAAGAGGGGTAGAAATAAAATCAATCCCCAGTCTCTGACAGTGTTCCGCAATCTTTTTATGATCCTCAACACTGAGCTCACAACCCTCAAAAATCTCAAAACCTGGAGCACCCTTACTGAGAAACTCCCTAGTAAAATAGGACTGAAACTTGACACCATGCACACCGGACGATTTAGCTGCATCAATTGTTTTTAATGCCAGATCAAGATTTCCGTTGTGGTTGATTCCGATTTCAGCAAGAATGTAGGGAGGACAATCCGAAAATGCATCCCAGTTTCCGATTTTGAACTCAGTTCGCATTCAAAGCCTCCTTAACCAGCCTTGCCAATAAAGAAGGATCACATTTACCCTTCAGCTGAGGAATCAAAGTCCCCATCATTTTTCCAGTATCTTTTGCCGTACTCGCCCCAAGATTCGCCTTGGCTTCCATTACCAGTGATTTTACCTTGTCCTCACTCATCTGTTCGGGCAGATACCCTTTCAAAAAGCGAATTTCAGACTCGTTTGTTTCGATCTGCTCCACGCGATTATCCTGCCGCAAAAAAGTTAGTGTTTCTTCTCTTTGTTTAATCATCTTAAGAATAATGGACTGAATTCCCTCATCACTTAAGTCCGTGCGCGAATCAATCTCTTCTTTTCGCAATGCTGACCACAGCATACGCACCACTGTAAGTGAGGCTGAATCCTTGTTTTTCATAAATGTCTTCATATCTTCCTGAACCCTGGCTTTTAATGACATTTTTATCCCTCCCCGGCTTCAACTTCCTGGAAAACTCATATTTTTGAACACAACCAGGGCATTATACGGTCATGCTGCTTGGCGTAACAAGGATGAATTGCTTACAATGAATTCATGAGCCGATATACCATGCACCACCTGATGGGCCACATTGCCTGCCGCCTGATTACGGCTCTAAGCCTTACTGAAGCAGAGGTTTACGGGGAAGATAACCTAAAAGATCTTCCCAGACCCTTCCTTTTAATGATGAATCACAGTTCTCACTGGGACCCGGTTGAAGTCTGGGCCTACTTTCCTGAGTTTGTGAACTTTCTGGTCAAGGAAGAATTGCATGAGGTTCCCATTTTTGGAACCATGAGTGCATTATCAGGGAACATACCCGTACACAGAAACGGGGTCGATGTAAAAGCCATAAAAATGGCCCTGAGGCTTTTGAAGGATGGGGTGAACCTTGGAATCTTTGCCGAAGGAACCAGAACCGAAGATGGTTCTATTATTCCGTTCAAGGACGGGGGAGTTGCCCTTGCATCCAGAGCAAAAGTTCCGATTGTTCCCATGTACATCTCAGGCACACACAAAATTCTGCCTAAAAAATCAAGAATACTCAAAGCGGGCCGAGTCAAACTCTATATCCTAAAGCCTGTCACTGAGACCATGGACTCCGACTGTGACAAGATAAGGCAAACACAGATTACACGAGAAATAGAGCTGAAAATCCGTGATGCCAGAGAACAGGAGATTGCCGGATGGGAACCTTCCAGAATTGTCTCCGTTTAAAAGGCCCTATTTTTCCGAATCAATAGCCTTGCGCCTGTAATACAGATACATTTTGCGGTTTCTTTCATTTTCAGCTTCAAGCTGATCTACACCTGCCGCAATTTCGTCCTTGGATTTTAAAAGCTCATCTTTTTCCTGCTCACTGCTGTAAAGCTGCTTTTTTAATCGATCCACTTCTTCCTGAAGTGAGGTTATCTGAGCCCTGTATTTAGTTTCCATGTCTCGAACCACATTGCTGCGAATCCTTTCTTCGATTTGTGACATGGCCATCTTGTCCTGAACCTTCTGTTCTTCCTGAGATTGCCGGCTCTTAAGAATTTCTTCCATTCTCAGAATTTCCTTGTCTGCCTGAATGGCTGAATCTGAATTAGGGGCATAAAGAATTACCTTCTGGTAATAGTCCATCGCCAGGCGTAAGTCACCCTTCATGGTATAAATGGAGGCAAGCCACATCAATGCCGTAATGTCCCCAGAGTTATTATTTAAATACTCCGTAAAATAACGGGTGGCATTGTCCATCAGTCCCTCATCCCCAAGTCCCAATATGTCTGGATCTGAGTTGTAGGCCTGAATGTACTGTGACAAGGCATTGGGATAGTCGCCCTGGGAATTCAGCTCCAGTGCATTTTTAAACATGGTCTGGGCTTCAATAGACACATCGGCACTAAGCCTTGGGGACATTGTCGCCAGAAGCAGCATACAGATGGTAACCTTAATTCTCTTCATCACTTCCTCCTTGAGGATCAAGTATAATTCAAGTGTCAAAGAATCACACCTGGAGAGACATATGTATCTTAATTCCAACCCTTCCCTCAAACATCATCTCTGGTCCAACCTGTCTGCACCCATGATGGGAAGATTAAAACTGGAACTCGGTCAAACCCTGCCATCCATATTCGCCCTAAACGATATCAAAAGCCTCCTAAGCCTGAAAAGGCCAGAGGTGGAGGAGCGAATCGCTGTCGCTCAGCTATGTATGGTAGAAGGTATGGTCGTCATGGGATTGAATGAAATTTTTCAGCCCCTACAGTTTGAAAGTTCCTTGCAGGAGCCTTTTACAATTACTGTTCCTAGCCTGTTTCAATATGGAATGATCCACACTATTCAGGAGCATCCAGAAGCTGGTTTTTTATTGTCGGCCCATTATCCAAGCAATCCAGACCGGAAGGAACCAACCCTTCACTTGCCCGATCTGGATAGTGTAATTAACACAATTGCCGGTTTTGAACAGGAACAGAGAGAAAAAAAGCGTATCCGTCTATAAATCCTTCTTCAAAAAAAGCACCCGAATCATACATAAAAGCACCAGGGCATGTGCCAGATACCAGAAGGATTGCAGACCTTCCATGGGAAACCACATCAGCCGTGAAGATGAAAGCAGGCCCTCGCCTAGCAAAAATGCCATCATACCAACACAGGAACCACACAAAAATCCCTTCCAGTGTTTTATATGCCAGAACATCCCCAGAAGCAGAATTACAGGCAGTACAGATCGGAGGGGAAAAAGGCCCTCGTTCAGAGAAAACAACCACAGATCCCATGCTCCCAGAGGCTGTAAAAGGACTGCTGGTAGCTGATCTCCAGCCATAAACACTCCAAGAAATGCCAGAATTCCTGTGCCAAACAGTAAAAATCCCATCCAGTATCCCAGGCTGGTCCAGAAAAGAGGCAGGGTTCCACTCAAGAATAACGCAGCCCCAGCCACATACCACCGGGTATCAGGAATATGTTTTTTTGACATTTGCAAGGCCTTGTGTGCATCCAGTAGACCTGCTCCATAAAGTTTGGGATCTTCTTTCGGTTTAGCCGACTTCTTCAAAATGGCTTCCAAGGCATCAGGACTTCTAACACCAGCACTGACCAAAAGGGCCGCCACCCCAGCCACATGGGGAGCTGCCATGGAAGTACCCATAAACAGCATATAATCATCCTTATGAACTGCCTCTGGATAGATGGTGTTCTGAAGCACCCCGTCGGGGAATCCGTCACCATTCTGATCTACGCGGATATTGCCACCTGGTGCTGCAATATCTACCTGAGGTCCGCGACTGGAATAAAAGGTGATGGTCTGATCGTATTGTACGGCACTCACAGCCATACATTCGGGATAAGCCGCCGGATAACCTACGGAGGATCCGGAATTCCCAGCTGCACAAACTGGCAAAACACCACGACTTCGGGCATATTGCAGGGCCTTTTGCAAAACCTTGGTAGGCATAGGCCCGCCCAGACTCAGATTGATCACATGAGCCCCATTATCGGCCGCATATTTAATGGCTCTGGCAATTCCAGCTATGTCTCCACCACCATTGGCACCAAGCACCTTAAGAGGCATGATAACCGCTTCCGGTGCTACCCCAATCACGCCCAGGCCATTGTTGGTAGATTGAGCAATGGTTCCTGCCACATGGGTTCCGTGACCATGGTCATCAAAGGCATCGGTAGTATTATTCAAAAAATTGTAGGGACTGACAAATCTGGTTTTATTCAAATCCCTTGCTCTTTTAAATTTTCCATTGTCCTCATAGGCAACCCCGGTATCAAGCACGGCAACAACAGCACCTTGCCCTCGATTAGACTTATGAGCCAAAGCCACGCCAATCTGGGCCATATGCCACTGATTCACATAGAAGGGATCGTTGTAGTCTTTGGGATCGGGATTGGGAAATTCCTCGACATTAAAGACCACCGGGGACATTTCCGGCAATCTCAAAATATAGTTAGGCTCAACAGCCTCAATTTTTGGATGGGATGAAAGAAATTCCAAAACCTTGGAAAATCCAGACTTCAGACCTCGCATCAAACCAAACTTTTCCGTGTTTTCGTAGCCGGAAATGGCTTTTATATCAAGGTTTAATTTTTTTCCAATTTCGTCAATCTCCTGCCAGGAAACATCATTTTGAAAGTCTACGATGTAACCATCCGATTCCAGAGCCCCAAGATCCAGGCTTACGATCAAAAACAAGGCCAATATCTGTCGCATGACTTCCTCCTTCAGGATAACTCAGGAAAACGACGAAGCAGATATACATAACGGTCCGTCTCAGCTCCGGTTCTTTCATCAAATAGTGGTGTTCCCCCCATATACATGGTTCCAGGGGCATCTCCGTATTCGTTCAGACCCCTCTCCTGCAAAAAGCGATCAATCTGCTTTCTCTTCTCAGGTCCAATTGATGGATAACCAGCCCCGCCTTTTGGCATTACAATTTTTCCGTCCTGCATAATCCCTCCCGGAAATTTCCTGTGGAATCTCTATTCTAGTTCCAAAGAGGGCAATTTGCAAAACTGGATCTAGGGGGCAATGATTTGAAACGCTTCATCTCGGCGGACGAATCTCATCAAAAAAGTAGCTTATTGTTCTACAAACTGGGAATGAAGTTCACGAAACTTGATTTGATAGTCATTTTGCAAGGTATTCTGAACCTGAAGAATTTTGGGGACAATTTCCTTCTGGGTAGCCTCCACAATCTCTTCCAGAACCAAGGGGCTGACCCTCAGATATTTTTTACCCACAGGTGAAGTAAAAAATCGGCCCAGTTGAGCTATTTCTTCATCAGTAAATTCTCTGGAATAAATTTCAACCGTGGTTTCCTTCATAAAGACAGAAAGCCCCAGTTCGCTTTCCAGCCGTTTCACCAATTCCTCTTCCATCTGCAATGATAGCTGTAAAAAATCCTGGGTAAAACGGGATTTATCTTCTTCATCATCAATAAACAAAGACAGTCTTTCCAAAAGAATCTGATTGTTCTGCCTGGTCTGCTCTTTTAGTTGAGTGGACAGTTTGCTGCTCTGACGGCGAATTTCATCATCGGAAACCAGAACATCTGCCAGACGGCCTGCCACTTTGGAAGTGCGCTCACTATTGGCTTCAAGCGGTAATGAGACCAATAAAAAATAGAACAGATGGCAAATAATTACTTTCATGGTGCTCCCAGACCTTCATCTAACGGCCCCCGTGCTGCGGCTGTCCCTGTAGCACTGCGAGGAGCAGAAGTACTTGGTCTTACATTTGTACTCGTTGGCGGCCTGGAACCTGGCATGTTTAAGGCTCTTACATACCGATAGGTATTATTCAGGCAGCTATAACGGCCCGCAGCCCCACTGACCTCGCTACGAATAAAAATGTCATAGTCTGCACAACGACCCTTGATTACCCAGCGCTGTCTGTTTCTTTCGTTTCTGGACATTACCAGGCCATTGGACAGGATACGAATGTCTGACTCGTCTTCTGTACCACGAATGATCCCATTTGAGATTTCTACTTTGTCCCCAGGAGTTCCAACAAAAACAACTCCTCGGTTAGAAATTGGGCCAATCGGTACAATTTTATCGGGGAAGTCATCCCATTGTGCCTGATTCCCAGCCAAGTCATAAAAATCATGCAAAAGCCTGGCTTCACGAGTTTCAATTTTTGCCTCTTCTCCCTGTCTCCAATCTGAAAACTGCCTCCACATAGTACTAATGCCTAGTGTAGCAACATGAGTCACTCCCCTGCGGAAGTAGTTTTCCCAGCCAGCCACTCTATCCGAATCTAAAAAGTTACCGTGATCCTGATGAAGTCGCAACTGAGTCAGTCCATTTTCTTTTTTTAGAGTGACCTTGTCAAAGGAGGCTACAAATGCCATGTACTTCATATCCTGTTTGTTGACATACCGTACTTTTGCAGCATCTACAACCCTGGTGATGATTGATTCTGACTGACTTACATCCTTATCCCGATTGACTATCATATCGGAAAAAATTCCCTTGAGTCTGTCCTCAACCCTCCAGAGATTCACTCCATCATCCACACCTTCCAAAAGGCTTCTTGCTCCTGTGGACGCAGTATAGGCCGCTGCCCCAACGGCGGCATAACCAGCCACAGCGACGACGACAGCTCCAACCCCTGCAGTCGGTGCCCCTGCTGCTGCTGCAACTCCAAATACAAATGGTGTGGCCACCGCCGTTGCCAGTCCCCCGGCAATATAACCACCAGTGTTTTGAATGGCATTGCGATTCCAGTCATCCCAGGCTGCTTCTACTGCAGCTGACCTTTGTCTTCTACTATCACGGGATGAATCTCCAGTCATCTGAATTCTTGTTCTTCCACCCACCTGATACTCAGAATCGCCTATCTGGACCTCTTCATTTCCATGCCCCTGCCACACGGCTCCACCTAAACGAAAAGAGATGTCAATCGCAGCTTCTAAAGCAAAAGCTCGAGCAAATGCTCTGCGCAAAAGGGTCATCCCTGATGTTTTAGCAAGTCCTGCCTTCTCAACCTCAGACAGATTGGCTACCGCACTTTCTGCAGAATAGTTTTTTAAAAGCTTAATATCAAATTTATGGGCAAAATCATGTACAGTCTGGGCAAATTTATGAGTTAAAAACTCCGGTCTTACCAATAATCTCTGATTTTTGCCTCTCAAAACTTGATCCAGTGCCATAACCGCTGTATTGGCAATTGCATTTCCAAGTTCAGTCGTCTGTAAAGCAAACTGTACCAACCTTGGGCCAATTTTACTTTCACCCAAAAACTTCAGCCAGCCTTTTAGAGAATTTCTCTGAATAATCGCCTTCAGTATAGGACTGACTACACCTCGGTCGATGGCATTGTTCAGCGGGGCCTTTACCATGTCATCACCAACCACTGAATAAACCGGATTCCCGTCCTTATCAAACTCCTGAATAATCTGATTGTTGCCAGTGAACTCCAGCCACTCCTTAATGCTTAAGACTTCAGCCTTGATTTTAGGCAGCTTATCTCTAGTCCATGACTCTGGAGGTGGAGCAGACTGTGGACCGGTTTCAGCCGAGGGCTCAGGCAGTAAATCTGCCGCCTCAAGATATCCACCCATAAACATTCCCGCCACAATAAGCCCCATACCCACCTTGTCACGATAAGAAGCATAGGTACGGGTTTCCCCAAAGCCTAAAAAGCCCCCACTGCGGTTCTCCTCTTTTTTAAGCTCCTCCTGTGTGACAGACAATTTGCCCAGATAATCCCAATCCCCTCTCTCAAATGTTTTAAGGGACTCAGTGGCATGCTCATTGAAATAATCCCAGTGAAACTTTTCAAACTGCCCCAAAAGGCCTGCAAGTTCCTGAGCTGAAAACTCCTTGACCACAGCCAGACCAGTGGCAATCATTCTAAGACGCTTTTGTCTTTCTGCATTTTCGGAGGCCACCATTCTTTGAATCTCTTGTCTTTGAGCAGTCGTATACCCACCACGAGAGTTTACCCTGGGTCTTTTAGCCTTAGGGGGAGCCTCAAGAACTTCCAGAGCAGCAGCTATGTACGCTGTTTTCTGCACTTTTGTGTGTTTATCAATGGCGTACTGAGTCGCCATTTCCATATACAGGGGCATTTCCTTGTTGGCCCCATCACCACCCAAATCCAGCATGAACTGTAGCTGTTCCGGTGTTACTTCTCCTGGAACATCACCAGGATGTAATACCTGCGATGCCGGTACCGTACGAGCACTCGAGTTGCCCCTGTTGTTTGTGCCACCCTGGGCCTGTGTAAAGGCCACAAACAAAAAACTGAGGGCAGACAGTCTAAAAAAACACTTCAGCTTATGATTCCACGCCATATTTGACTCCATGTTATGGCAGTAACTACGCAACCTAAGAAAAAAGGTTTCCATTCGGTCAGGAACGACCGGGATAAAAATCTCTTAATCTCTCCATAGTGTCCGCATTTTCCTGAAGTTTGCGAATAGCCCGATTTTCGATCTGCCTCACCCGTTCCCGAGTAATTCCCATCATGTTACCGATCCAGGAAAGAGAGCGGGGTACTCCATCATCAAGGCCAAACCTCAGTTTCACAATCATGGACTCTCTTTCTGAAAGCACTTCCATGACCCGGCTGATCTGATCCTTTAATGTCTTGTTAAGGATTTTTTGTTCTGGGGAATTTTCCTCATCTGTATCTTCCAGAAAATCCTTGATTGCCGAATCTGAATCATCACTCACGGACTGTTCCAGGGACAGTGTGTCCTGGATGGTAGCTAGAAGATTCTGAATCTGCTCAGGTTCCATACCAACTTTTTTGGATAGCTCATCCAAGGTTGGCTCCCTGCCAAACTCATCCGTCATTTCATGGCGAACTCTTTTGATTTTATTGAGGGTATCCACAACATGCACTGGTACCCTAACAGCTCTGGGCTGCTCCGATATCGCCCTGACTATTGCCTGCCGAATCCACCAGGTCGCATAGGTAGAAAACCGAAAACCCATGGAATAATCAAACTTTTCTATGGATCTTAGAAGACCCATATTGCCTTCCTGAATCAAATCCAGAAACAGAATACCCCGGTTCACATATTTTTTGGCAATATTAACTACTAGTCGCAGGTTGGATTCCACCATTTCCTGTTTGGCTTCAATATCGCCGGCCTGAATTTTTTTGGCCAGCTCTACTTCCCGATGCTCATCAATCAGATGAAGTCGCTGCAAACCACCAAGATAGCTCTGTACCGTGCTTTGAGCATCGTCCTCTACCGGATTACGGGGAGTGCTCTGAGCAATCGGTCTGCGCCTGGATCTCAGCTTATTGTAGTGACGATCGGACATAAATTCTTGCCATCAGGCCCCATGGCCCTCATCCACAAAAACTCCCATTTTGGCATACTTCTCAAAGCGTTGTTCAACCAGAAGATCCGGGGCTATCAACTTCAACTCAGCCAGGTTTTTTGATATGGCCTCACGAACTGCTTTATAGGTTTTTTCATGATCATAATGGGCCCCACCTAAGGGTTCTGGAATAATTCCGTCAATGATCCCCAGATCCTGTAAGTGTCGCGAAGTTATTTTTAAGGCATTGGCAGCATCCTTGGACTTGGAAACATCCTTCCAAAGAATTGATGCACATCCTTCTGGGCTGATTACGGAATAAATCGAGTGTTCCAGCATAAGAACCCGATCTCCTACACCTAATGCCACGGCTCCACCAGAACCACCCTCACCTATGACAATCACAAGGACGGGAACTTTTAAAAAACTCATATCAAAGATGTTTCTGGCAATGGCTTCACCTTGTCCCCTCTCCTCTGCCTCTTTTCCTGGATAAGCCCCAGGTGTATCAATAAACAATACCAAGGGTCTTTGAAATTTATTGGCAAACTGCATCAGCCTAAGGGCCTTGCGATACCCTTCCGGGTGTGGCATACCAAAATTTCTAAAGATTTTTTCATCTGTACCACGGCCTTTTTCATGGCCGATCACCACTACAGGCTCTCCATTAAAACGGGCCATACCCCCAACAATTGCATTGTCATCATAAAACTGCCGGCCACCATGCATTTCTACAAAGTCCGTAAACAGGTTTCTGATGTAATCCAGGGTGTAGGGCCTTTGTGGATGTCTTGCTATCTGAGTTACTTCCCAGGCTGAGATATTCTGGTAAGTGTCTTCCCTCAGTCTTGCCAGCTTCTGTGACAACTTTTCAATTTCCGGACCTAAATCCAGGTGCTCCCCATCCGACAGCTCCTTAAGCTCACGGATCTTCTTTTCCAAATCTACAATTTTCTGCTCAAATGGCAAGGCATCAACGGCTTGGTTGGACTGCATAATAAGCTCCATCTTTTTGTTTGAAGAAAGAAAGAATTCTGGCCATGGTAGAACGCATTTCCGGACGGGAAACAATCATGTCTATCACACCTTTTTCCAGCAGAAACTCTGAGGTTTGAAAACCTTCTGGCAGGGTTTCACGGATGGTCTGCTCAATCACCCTGGGACCGGCAAAACCAATCAGAGCTTTGGGTTCAGCCATAATAATGTCGCCTAACATGGCAAAGGACGCGCTCACACCCCCGGTAGTTGGATCACAAAGGACGGAGATAAAGGGAAGATGCCGCTTGGACAGTTTGGCAACGGCCTGGGAAGTTTTTACCATCTGCATCAGGGACAGGATCCCCTCGTGCATTCTTGCTCCACCAGAGGCCGAAAATATAACCAGGGGCAAATTATGATCCAATGATGCCTGAGCAGCCCGAGCAATTTTTTCTCCTACTACCGATCCCATGGAGCCACCCATGAAGGAAAAATCAAACATACCAATTACAAGTCTATGTCCTTCAATTGAGGCAAATCCTGTAATAATGGCTTCTTTGGAGCGAGTTTTCTCCTGAGCTTTCTGTATGCGCTCCCCATAGGTCGCACTGTCTGAAAAACCCAAGGGGTCTGATGCCATGATCGACGCATTAAACTCCTGGAATGAATTTTCATCACACAAAAACTCAATCCGTACATCGTTTGGCATTCTAAGATGCCTGTCACAATGGGGACAGACATACAGATTTTTCTGTAACTCCTTGTTGTAAACCGCCTCACCACAGCCTGTGCATTTCACAAACACATCAGGTATATCTTTTTTCTTTGAGGTAAACCAGCCCATAAACCTAAGTCCTCTGTTCTGGAAGGATCCATAATCCAACCGATGGTTAGGGCAAATTCTACCAGTGTGAACCCAAAAAATCCAAAGTGATAAAACTTTTATTTTTTGTAAAGTGGCAAGTACGACTTTTTTTCAGCGAGATGAGGGTGGAAGGTCTGGTGCCCGTAAAAATAGTTTCAGTGAATCTTTACCAAAATTCATGACACAATCATTTATGCTGCCAAGACAGCCAGAAATTTTCAGGTTATCCGCAAGCCGCAAAGCCACCTGATAACCCTGAGACTTCAAAAGTACCCTCACTGCCTGATTCCCCGGCCATCGTCCAGCAATCTCCCTGATTTTTTTTCCAGCCCCTGCTTCCACCTGACTCTGGCTCAGACTCAGGCTGATATCCATTTTCCAGCGGGCACTTTGATGATAGAAGCGAATCTGCTCCATATCCTCAATCTGCAATTGCACTGTATTGTTGAAGGATTGCACACTGCGAAATCCCGAAATCACAGCTACCTCATCATCCAGCACCTTAAAGGTCATTTTTTTGAATTGCCGGCTAAACGCCACACAATCAATGCTGTCTTCAAAATCCACAAGGCGAAACTTGATCCAGTCCTGACCCTCTTTATTGGTTCGTTTCTCAAATCCAGTAATCATGCCACCGGTAATCACATGCCTCATGTCACCCTGTAAAATGTCACGAATCGGTGTAATGCCAGCACCTGTTAGCCAATGCAAAAATTCATCCATTGGATGTCCGGAAAAATAAATCCCCGTTAATGTTTTTTCCCATGCCAGCTCTTCCACACGGGACGAAACAATCAATGGCATTTCCATCTCGGATTCCACAACTGCCTTTTGAAATAAGGACCTCTGGCCTAGCCGTCTGGCTTTCTGGGCCTCCTGCCCCTCGGCAATCACCTTGTCAAGAAGAGCCAGCTTCTGAGCCCTGCTGCCCATAAAATCATCTAGTGCCCCGACTTTGATAAGATTTTCCAGCACTTTTTTGCTGATGGAGGACATATCTACTCTGGTACAGAAGTCACGAAGCGAAACAAACAACGCCTCTTTCCTTGAGGCTAAAATACTTTCAACTGCCTTGCTGCCCACCTCCTTGATAGCTCCCAGCCCATATACAATGGAATCCTTATCCACAGAAAAATAGATGGATGACTCGTTCAATTTAGGAGCCTTAAATGGGATTTTCATTCGTATGCAGTCTGCATATAAATAGGCAATCTGCTCCTGATTCTCTATTTTGTCCGTCATGGCCGCTGCCATAAACTCCTGAGGATAGTTTGCCTTTAACCAGCAGGTCTGGTAGCAGATCAACCCATAACAGGCCGAATGTGATTTATTAAATCCATATTCAGCAAATTTGGCGATCAAGTCAAAAATCTCGTTGGATTTATCCTCGGGTATGCCCTTTTTTAACGCCCCCGTCACAAAAATCTGCCGGTGCATATTCATTTCTTCCGGCTTCTTTTTACCCATGGCCCGTCGCAACTGGTCCGCCTGTGCCATAGTGTATCCTGCCAGGATCACTGCCGAACCCATTACCTGTTCCTGGTACAAAATCACCCCGTAGGTTTCCTCCAGTAAATCCTTAAGAAGCGGGTGCGGATAGGTGACGGTTTTAGGATCCCGTGAACCCTGACAATAGGTATCCACCATGCCAGAACCTAAGGGTCCGGGTCGCCCCAATGCCACAAGAGCAATACAATCCTCAAATCTTTTGGGCTGCATATCCCTTAAAATTCCCTGAAACAGAGCGGAGTCCACCTGAAACAATCCGGCCGTATGAGCATCACACAGCATCTTGAATACCTTGGGATCATCAAGAGGTATATCCTCAATTACGATGGTTTCCCCACGATTTTTTTTAACCATTTCTATCGTATCCTGAATTACTGTCAGGGTAGATAGCCCCAGAAAATCCATCTTCAAAAGACCCTGAGTCTCTAAAACGGATCCATCATACTGGGTCACTACATCTGCCCCGTGACCGGATACGGGAACAAATGTGTCTACGGTATCCGGGGCTATCACAACTCCGGCTGCATGAATTCCTGTCTGCCTGGCCAGACCACCTAAACGCTTGGCAATATCAAAAAGCTGGGGATGCTGATCCTGCCAGCGTCTTAATTCAGCGGACTCCTCAAGCGCACCTTCCAGATCCTTAATAGTCAAATCATCCGGCACTGCCTTGGAAATCTCATTTGCTTCCTGATAGGAAATATCAAGAACCCGGGCCACATCCTTTAATACTGCCTTGGTTTTCAGACGGCCAAAGGTGACAATATGAGCCACCTTTTCTGGCCCATATAAACCGCGACAATAATCGATTGACTCTTCTCTTCTTCGGAAGCAGAAGTCGATATCAATATCTGGCATGGAAATGCGTTCGGGGTTTAAAAATCTCTCAAAATAAAGCCCATACCGCAATGGACAGATATCCGTGATTCCGGTCAGATAAGCAACCAGGGCCCCCGCTGCCGAACCTCTGCCTGGCCCCACGGGAATACCTAGATTCTTGGATGCGTTGATAAAATCAGCTACAATCAGAAAGTATGCTGAAAATCCCATGACACGGATTACGGAGAGTTCAAAATCAAGCCTCTCCTTTAAAATAAAATCAAGGTCTTTATCTCTTTTGTTGCTGAGCTTATTCTCCTTATCCTGCCTTTCTATTGCTTCAATAATATCCGGTTTCAGACTACCGTAGCGGCCTGCAATCCTTGTTTCGCAATTTTTTCTCAGATAATAAGCAGCCGGAATCTCTTTGAGACCCTCCCTGATTCTGGCAGGTAAACTGTCAAAATCCTGGAACTCGGAGTGTCTAATCCGAAAAACTGTACCCTCATGACTGATTTTTATTGGACACAGAATCTGAGACATTTCTGAAAATTTACTGGCCAACTGCTTGCGCAAAAGACCAAAAATCGGCTCATTGCTCTCAAGCTGGATTTTTTCATCGCCTCCCTTTGTATTTCCACGGATGGAATAGGGAAGTGTCCTTAAAAAATCAAAAAGCCTGGGATCAAGCTTTTGTAGCCGTTCCCCTGTTAATGGTTCAGAAGGCCTGCTGGAGCGGTCCGCAATCCCTGTAATCCACAAAGATTCAGACTCCTGTTCTGACTCCATCAGTTCCAGAGGAAATTGACTTTCAGCCAGATATATAAGCTCCCGATCCCATACCTCTTTTTGTTTAAGTATAGCCTCCGAAACAGAAACCTCTCCGGTTTCACAAAGTGTACTTAAAGCCCTGATTTCCTCGGGCAGAGGGAAATTTGGCAAAAAAAGCTTCCCATACTGAAGCTTGGCATTGCACATTTCTGCAATTTTGACAGTATTGTTTAAGGCCTCTTCCATTCCCTCAAACAAGGTATACATTGTCTCAGAATCCTTAAACCAATACTGAGAATTAGCAAGCCTCGGTCGTTTGGGATCCGTCATTGTGGTTTTTTCACGAATTGCCATCAGCACTTCATGGGACTCAGAATCTTCCTGATCCGTAAAATAGGTGTCATTGGTGGCCACCAGGCCAACACCAGCCTTTAGGGAAATTTCCTTAAGTAACAGATTCATTTCCCGCTCTTGAGGCAAATGATGATTCACGACTTCCAGATAAACACTGTCAGCCCCCAACTGATTTTTTTTCTCAATCAGATAGGCAAGTGCCTCATCTTCTTTATTCTGCCGAAGCAACTGGGATACTCTACCTCTGTCATGGGTCAGAATTGCCACAATATCTGAAGAAAACTCTAAAAACAATTCCTCATCAATTCTAGGACTTTCCTGAAAAAACCCTTCTGTAAATCCACGGCTAGATAACTTCATCAGGTTTTCGTAACCCTTATAAGTCTTGGCATAAAGAAGCATGGAATGTGTCTCATACACAGGCTGCAACTTTTTAAAGTGTCTGGAGCCCACTGTAAACACGGCCTCAAAACCTAAAAGCGGTTTTATATCCTTACCGCAGTATTTAAAAAGCTCCAAAGCCCCATACATAACCCCAAAATCAGTGATTCCCAGGGCTGGCATCCCATAAGATTTGGCCCGACTGACCAAATCCTTAATGCGACTGGATGCCTGTAATAAACTATATTCAGATCGGGTATGAAGATGAACAAAAGGTTTCTGACTCATTGGGGGGATTTTCCTGAAAAACAAATCTCAATCTGCTTGCCCATAAAACCAGCCCCAATTTTCAAAACCTTCTGGCAACCCTGATTTATTAGCTCCTTAGCATATTGTCTGTCTTCAATCTGCTGCATGGCTTTTTGGGCACAGGCCAGAAGATCGGAATCTTCATAAGAATCAAAGGTTTTAAGCTCGATTACAACACCAAAATGGTTTTGGTCTTTGGGACTCATTAAAATATCGCAACGACCAAAGCCAGCCTCACGATTGGAGCGAATATGCCAGGTATCTGAAAAACTCACAATCAGGCCCAGGATAAAAGCATGGTAAAACCGCTCTGGTTGTTTGCCGGAAACATCAAAATAGCTTAAAGAGTTTTCACAGAGTCTGCGAAATATTTTGGAAAACTCCATCCCATCCCCATTTTTAAGGCAGGTGTGCAGGTGTTTCAGGCTTTCATACCCTTCCGATTCCTGAAACCAGTACAAAATGGAGTTTTTGAAAATAATAAACACTTCCTGATTAGGAATTTTGAACTGTGCCTTAGGCAATTCCCCATCTTCAGGATAGGTAACGGACTCGGCCTTTAAGTAGCCCGTGAAATAAAGAAAATTCCACAAGTTGTTAGCATCTTTCTCAATCAGATCAAAAACCGTATGCTCCAGTAGTGGTACTTCAATGCTTTTTTGCGCAATTAAATCCTCAAGCATTCTTTTGGAATCCGGACTGGATTTTTGAAGCAAAGAGTAGACCATATCATTGCTGCTGGTATTGACCCAGTAGGCCTTTAACTGTCCATGTTTTAGAAAGTTTAGAATGGACCATGGGTTGTAGGCAAGGCTATTGCCAAACATGTAGCCGTTATACCATTTCTCTACAGCTTCGGCCTTGTCTTCATAACCGTATTGTGAAAGTAATGTCTTCACTTCTGCCTGACTCAGACCAAAATGCGAGGAAAACCCCCTGGAAACAACCGAAGAAACTTCCAGATTGTTGAGTCCTGTGAAAATGCTTTCTTTGGAAATGCGTAAACAGCCCGTCATGACCCCGCGCCAGAGATAAGGGTTATCCTTAAAGGCGGCACTAAAAAAGTTTCTGAAAAAATTAACCGCTTCCTCATAATAGCCATAAACCCAGGCAGTTTGCAGGGGCACATCGTATTCATCAATTAAGATCAGGGGGGAGTGCCCATAATGATGTGTTAGCACTAAGGACATGTTCCGTAAAGCATTGGAAAGTAGGGCTGGATCGTTTTGCTGGCTTTGGCGAATATCCTGGATTTTTTGCCATTCCACTGCATCTACCCTAGGATTTTTAAGATTAGCCACTTCCCTGACTGCATCAGACAACATATCTTTGACTTTGCTAAAAAGCAGGGACCAGCTGTTTTCCTTGCAGTCCTTAAACGATAAAAAAATCACTGGCCTTGTGCCCTGTAAAGCCATGGCTTTTGGGTTTTCAGAAATTTTTAACCCCTCAAAAAGTTTCCGGTTTTCTTCGGCATTTTCCTGATCAAAAAAGTATCTGAGAGTAGAAAGATTTAAGGTCTTGCCAAAGCGACGGGGGCGGGTAACTAAAATGATCTGAGCTTCATTTTCTAAAAACTCTGCAATCAGTTCGGTTTTATCCACATAAAGAAAATCCGAGGGTGTGCGGATTTGATGAAAGTCGCTGTAGCCAATGGGGATTTTTTTCATGGCTTCATTTTAGCATATATCCACTTCCCGGCCTTCATCGTCATAGCTACTGGGTTCACTCCAAAATGATAGGCAATCTCTCTGTAGTCCTTGCAATCAAGAAGAATTAAATCTGCCTTTTTATGCATTTCCAGAGAGCCTATCTCTTCCTGCATTCCCAAAGAACAGGCTGAGTTCCAGGTTGCTGCTGTAATGGTCTCTTCCGCAGTCAAACCCATACTGACGCAGGCTAAAGAAATTACCATAGGCATGGATTCCGTATAACAGGAACCAGGATTACAGTCTGTAGCCAGACCAATGGCCACTCCTGCTTCTATCATTTTTCGACCTGGTGCTGGGGTTTTTCTTAAGGAATACACGGTTCCCGGCAAAAGAATGGCAATTGTATCCGATTTTGCCAGGGCACGAATGCCGGACTCTGTCACAGCTACTAGATGATCGGCACTCTGCGCCCCCATAGCACAGGCCATTTCAGTGCCCCCTAAGGACACTATTTCATCGGAGTGAATTCGTAGACGAAGCCCATAATCCATGGCTGCCTTAAAAATTTCCTCTGTCTGGTTCAGGGTAAAAACCCCCTGTTCACAAAATACATCTACAGATTTGGCCAGCTTTTTTTGAGCCACAATCGGGATCATTTCCTCCATCACCATCCGTACATAATCATCTGGATTTTCCTTAAACTCCGGCGGTACAGCATGTGCTCCCATAAATGTCGGATAAATCCCGATAGGCACCCTCTCTGTCAGAGCTT
>JACFNL010000044.1 GCA_019454875.1 Candidatus Cloacimonadota bacterium
TCAATTTTTATGGCTTTCAAATAACCGGTAAAATAAAGAAAGTTCCAAAGGTTGGCCGGAGTGTTTTCAATTTCCTGAAAAACAACCTGTTCCTGTAGCGAAACCGTGATGCTTTGACCTGCCATTAAATCCTCAAGGTCTTTTTTGGAATCGGCCCCGGATCGGCCTAAAATTTCTTTGACCAAGTCGTTTCCGCTGGTGTTCATCCAGTAGGGACTAAATAACCCTTCATTTTTTAACAAATTCAAAATGGACCAGGGGTTATAGATTTCGGTTTGTCCAAAAATATAGCCGTTATACCAGGACTCAATCTGAGCCTCAATGGATTGCAAGTTATAGTCTTGAATCAGTTGTTTGACTTCAGGCACTGTGAAACCAAAGTGTCGGGCATAGTTTTTTGAGACAATGGATGCCACTTCCAAATTGTTCATGCCTGTGAACATGCTTTCTCTTGCAACCCTAAGACAGCCAGTAATGACTCCGCGCCACAAGTAGGGGTTATCCTTAAAGCCAGCACTGAAGAAGTTTCTAAAAAATGTAATAGCCTCATCCCAGTAGCCACCAGTCCAGGCAGATTGTAAGGGGACATCGTATTCATCAATCAGGATTAAGGGATTTTGCCCATAGTGTGAATAAAGAATGCGGGATAAAAATTTGAGGCTGTTACTGGCATCTGTGATATCCAGATTTTTTGAACGAATGTCTCTTAGGACTTTTTGATCCGGTTCTTCCAGTTGCAGTTTTTCCACTGCGGTCCAGGGTATGACCAGCTCTGCCAGGACATCCAAAATCTTTTTTTGCAAATCAACCCACTGTAATTCCTTACAGTCCTTAAATGTCAGATAAATCACGGGTCTTTTACCCTGCTCGGCCATAGCCTGTTGATTTTGTGAAACTTTTAGACCATCAAATAGTTTGCGGTTTTCACTGGCATTTTCCCGATCAAAAAAGTAGCGCAGGGTGGAAAGATTGAGGGTTTTTCCAAAACGACGGGGGCGGGTGATTAAAAGAATCTGCACTGGGTCTGCCAGAAATTCTTCAATGAGTCCGGTTTTATCTACATAGAGAAAGTCTGGGGTACTGAGAATCCTTTTGAAATCGCTATAGCCAATAGGGATCTTTTTCATGCCAATATTTTAGCATACATTCTGGTTAGCTCATGCTCCGGGCCCTCCTACGATTTAATGGTCTGAGTAATCCCATACGGTTTTTGGATAATGGGAACGAATCCTTTGAATCAGTAGGCGATAGTCCCGTTCAAACTGATCAATGTCAATCCGGTCTATCCCAAGATGAACCGCTCTGTTTCTCTGAGCGGCCAACCTTCGAATCAAGGCATCATCCTGCGGTTGAAAATAGTTGCCGACGCTATTGAGCATTTCTGTAATTCCACGGCCTTTTGCTGAAAAGTTTTGCAATAGATACAGTTCAATATTCTGACTATATTTCAAAACCTTATTGGCCGGATTTTTGCTCTGTACTAAGCCTTGAACCCATTGATACGCAAACTGCAAAACCGACATGCTTCCTCCAAGTATTTTTTGCCTGTTTAGGTATCGGCATCGGGAAAAAAACTCTGACCAGGTATGGAAACAGCCTTGCTCTTGTAAAAGATGCTCAACGAAACGAAGCTTTCCACTCTGCACTTGAAAAGGTCAATGCCCGTTATCCTAAGGCACTAAAGAAACTTGCTGAATAATCGATTGAGTCCTGTTTAGAAATCTTAACCTATGGGTTACCCTGTAGGGGATTCAATTTGTGGTGCGGTGATTCGGGCAGGATAAGCGATGCTGAAACAATTACGAATACAGAACTTTAAAACCTGGAAGGATACGGGTACAATTCGTATGGCCCCTATCACCCTGTTTTTTGGGGCCAACAGTTCCGGTAAATCCAGTATAGGTCAATTTCTGATGATGCTGAAGCAGACGGTGGAGTCACCAGACAGAAGGGCTGTTTTCTATCCGGGTGGTAAGAATTCAGCAGTTCATCTTGGCTCATATCAGGAGATGGTTTTTGGGCGTAATTCCCAGAACAAAATTAAATTTGATTATCACTGGTCTTTACCGGAAACACTGAAAATCAAAGATTCAGTACATAATCTGAATTTTGCTGGTGACAGTCTCTCTTTTTGTGCTGAAGTTGGTCTCGAAACCAAAGATCAGCACACCGTGGTTCTTGAACAGTTACAATACGAGTTGCAGGATAAAGAAGAGTCCAAGCTATCCGTTGGAATGAAGAGAAATTTTGATGCTAAGTCCGAATACAGAGTGGATTCAACCAACTACACATTAAAACGCAAGCAGGGGCGGGTTTGGTATCCGGGTGCCCCGGTTCGATTTTATGGCTTTCCTGATGAGGTGGTTGCTTATCATCAAAACGCGGATTTTGTTCAGGAGTTGAACCTTCGGCATGAAAAACTCTTCCGCTCCCTCTTTTATCTTGGGCCTCTACGCACCAAAGCCGAACGCCTATACTCGTGGACAGGCATTGAGCCTGAAAGTGTTGGTTATGCAGGTGAAAACGCCATCGCTGCGATTCTTGCGGCACGGAATCGAAAGATCAGTCTGGGTTTTAAGCAAAAAGCCAAACCGTTTGAGGAGATTCTTGCCCTTAAACTCAAGGAAATGGGACTGATCGAAGAATTCAAGGTGAATCCAATATCTAAAGAGCGGCAGGAATATGAGGTCAAAGTCCGTACTAAGGGATCCAAAGACTGGGTCGATTTGCCAGATGTTGGGTTCGGCATCTCTCAGGTTCTTCCGGTTCTAGTCCAATGTTTTTCTGCCCCACCAGGATCGATTATTCTTATGGAACAGCCAGAGATTCACCTGCATCCACATGCTCAATCTGCCTTGGCCGATGTCATGATCGACATCATAAACTCACGGGAAAACGGAAGCCGGGACATTCAATTGATTATAGAAACCCATTCGGAGCATTTTCTGCGGAGGTTGCAACGCCGAATCGCTGAAAACAAAATATCACAGGAGCAAGTATCTGCTTATTTCTCCAATATCAGCAAAAGCCCCGCAGTTCTGGAACCATTACAAATCGATACCTATGGAAACATCCTGAATTGGCCAGAACAATTTTTTGGTGACGAGATGGGAGACCTTATTGAGCAGGCTAAAGCTGCCATGAGAAGGCAAATAGAAACTACTGAACCTTCTGGGGTTTCCGAATGAGCCTGCCTGAAAAATGCATAGTAGATACCAATGTGCCCAAGACAGCCAATCTCGTAACGCAACATGACACCGACTCTGATATTCCCAAAAAATGTGTACTCGCATGCGTTGAGGCAATTGAGCATACTATCAAAACAAAGGGTCTGATCATGGATCAGAATGGCGAAATTTTCCATGAGTACCTGAATCAGCTCTCCTCAAGTGGGCAACCGGGTGTTGGGGACAAATTTATGAAATGGGTGGTGCTAAATCGCTTTAGTCTTCCTGATTCTCAACGAGTCGTCATCAAAAAAACTGGGAACTCTTACAAGGAGTTTCCCACGCATAAAGATCTGACCAACTTTGACAACTCAGATCGGAAGTTTGTTGCGGTGGCCAATGCACATCAGGACAAACCCCCCATTTTACAGGCTACTGATAGCAAGTGGTGGGGATGGGAAAGTGCCTTGGCTGAAGTAGGCATTACCGTAGTATTTCTTTGTCCAGATTATGTCAAAACCAAATATGCAAAAAAAATGGGCTCATGAAAGAGGGCTTTTTCAAATTTCCTTCAACTCCTCATCTGGCAACCATGTCACAAATGGCAGTTCGAGACGACAAGGTTTTTTCAGAGTTGGAATGTGATGCATTCCTGAGAAACGAGCTTACGGTAGAAGAAAAGGTTGATGGAGCAAATCTGGGCATATCCTTTGATACCTCTGGCAATGTGCTGCTTCAGAACAGAGGCGCTTATTTACAACTACCTGGGCACGGACAATGGAAAAAGCTCACAGAATGGCTGGAATTACATACTGCTGTCCTATGGGAACACCTGACAGACCAGTACATTTTGTTTGGTGAGTGGTGTTATGCCACCCATTCCATTTTTTATGACAATCTGCCCGATTGGTTTCTTGCCTTTGATATCTACAATAAAGAGGCAGGCCGATTTTTGGCTTCCGTACCAAGAAATCAACTATTGGATAAAATGCAAATCTGCAAAGTGCCCTGCCTGGCACAAGGAAAATTCACCTATTCTGAAATTCAGAGTCTTTTTATGCAATCAAAGTTTGGCAATCAACCTGCTGAGGGCCTGTATCTGAGGGTTGATGGTAATGCCTGGCTTGAACAGAGGGCCAAACTTGTCCGTCCCACATTCATTCAACGCATCGATCAACACTGGTCCCAAGCTGCTATCCGTCCCAATCGGATTTGTGTTAGGAATTAAAACTGGTGGGATAGAGGGTAGAACCTCAAATTATTCATCACTTACCCCTGAAATCGAGATTGCATTCGCTCCCGAGTCACCGGTGAGGTACATCCGCAGGGCGTATAACAAATCAGGGGTATTACGGAACATTTGCGGCTTAGCAATTTGCAGGCTGATTCGGGATTTCAGTTCAATGCCTTTATCTGCTACTATCCTTGCAACATTGTCTACTAGGGTCACATATTTTTGCGTCAAATCATTATTCGGAGCAAAAATCACTTTGACCTCATCATCCTCGCCCCCCCGGCTTCTCAGGAGTGCAAGAAGAAGCTCTAAATGCTTACAAAGAGTAACTATTATCTGATATCCTTTACCGTCATTCACAACTTCCTGAAAGTCAAACTCAAGGCAGACATATAAGTATCTCGATAAAGCCCCGAGTTCCTCTTTAGTCAATTTGTTGATCAGAGTTTTGGAACGCCAAAGGGCTATCGACAAAACCTCCATGGCAATGGATCTGGTCAGGACTTCATTATCAATGGAGTCGATGACATTCTCCAACAGCTCTTGTTGGTATGGCAGTTCGGCATTACCGATGGCGAAAGCAATATTCCTATGGTACCTCTGCAAAAGCTTTTTATCCTTCACAGCATCAAGGAGCCGGGGACCAACAAACCCGGGGGCATCCTTATGTAAACAGCACAGAAATAAGAAAAGCTCCTCTTTAAGGATAGCCGGCATACTTTCTGAGTCAATTATTGATTTGATTTTTTGAGTACCTTCGAATATCGCGTTTCTAAAATGGTCTGGCACATCTGACTCTGAAAGGGTGTGGCCATGATTCCAGATGGTTAATGCTGGAAATCGGAGGCTATTAGCCAAAAAACAACGAGTTGGGTGAGAATTTCCAATTACAACATCCTCTGCGGAAAATTTTCCGAAATCACCTTCAATTTTATAGAACGAAAGGATGTCTCCGGGTTGAGGTAACTCCTGCTCAGAAGTTAAACGTAACGATGACTTGTGTATAAACACATCGTCAATGAAACAGAATACATTGCTGTTTTCTTTATCAATCCACTTGGGGATAGTTCCCGAGACACGGCCATAATGTGCAATATCAGAAATCTTTTTCATGTCCCGTTTAACCCAGTCCAGAAGGTCAGAGAAGCTTTTGCCATCTTCTTTAGGAAACTTCTGAAAATCGGACCAGCTTTTACGGGCTGGGAAATCTGGAACCGGTAAGTTCTCAAGATCGGCAGCATCACCCTCTGATGCTGAGCGCCATTCAACACGAATAGATTTAAAATCTGCTTCCGCAGAATCCAACGGAATGAATTTCAGTTCATATGGATCGTCAGCTCCATAGGTATAGGTCATCTTCAGCTTGCAATCCGTGGCCTTTTTCAAAGGGAAGGCTGGCGACTTCAGGTATGCAACAAACTGCAGCTCTTTATTGCCTTCTCCCTGCTGCAGAGGAAAACTGTAATGCGTTTGTCCGGCTGGAAGAGTAAATGACTCTTCTACTGGTATATTCACAGTTCTGCCATATTTCGGTGTTACTGTCGCATCTTTTACCAGATAGAAATTTTCAAAGTGCCCATCACGTACAATTCTGATCGACAGCTTAGGCAGATGATCACGCCAAAGGGCAATGTCACCAACTTCCTCCTGCCATCTGTTTAAAGTCTGGCAGCCTTTTATTGGTGACCATGCAGACCCCAGCCAATTGTAATCCTTTCGCACATCATCAGGTTTCCTGATTGTATCCTCAAGAGGCAGGATAAAGACACCAACTCCCCGACAATCCCTGTTTGTAGAGTTCAGGCAGTCACTGATAGCGTAGTTTGATAATATGTTGAGATCTAAATCCTGAGTCAGAGCCTCTCGAATAGAACCCGGTAAGTGATACCAGTGATCCTCCTTCACAAAGGACACCTCCCCGGAATCACTGGCTAAACCATCAAAGCCGAACAAATGGAGGAGTTCTTCAGATGTCTGGCAGCCATTACGGTCAAGATTCCGGGCCATGGCAGTATGGATGCTTCTGTTTGACACAATAACCGTAGGGTGTCTTTCCCAGCTCATGCCTTTTGTCTCAGGCAAGATTTCGTCCAGCTCTTTTTGGTATATTGCCTGAACAGAGGTTATTGAAATGCCGCCGTCAAATGAATCAACCACCAGCACAAAATCATTCTCTCGGACTCTATCCTGTGCAAATTTCTTCGATGATTGCCATGCAAAGACAGCAGCTATGCTTTTTGGAAGCGGTGTCGACTCATCAAAATAAAAATTGACGCTTTTTCTTATTCCCTCTAAATCGAAATCATTACCCCAATCAGGGACAAGATATGTCAGTTTGTCTGCCTGGATATAATCACTCAACTTTTTAGTGAAAAACATCGATGCACTGCTTTTGGTGGCATCGGGCAGTGTTGAGTTATGTGAAAAGAGGCTCCTCATGCTGACCGTTTCAATATCGGAGTGCAGAGCGATTGATTTTGCGTAACCGCAGTCTATCACCACCCCTCCATTGATATTTAAGGGCCAGTGCTGCTGAAGCAACCTGAACGGTAGATGCGCCTGAGAGCCTGTATCATTCGTGAACGTTGGACGGATAGAACACAGATCCACAACAGAGCTATCCATCCGTATTGGGCCACTTTGATTATTAGTCGGCGCAGAGTATTCAAACGGGGCATCCGTGACTAATGACAGTATCGCCTTCGGTATCTCTTTGAGAGTTGCTGGCTCTATTTTTAATTTCTTTTTTCCGCCTTGAGCATGCTCAATAACAAGATTACCGGAAACGATCTGTAATAAACACTTATCCCCACCGACTTGTATCTTCCATTTATCGCCCGTCAAATTGAAATCTACAGGGATGATTCCTGCTGGAAGGGTTATGTCGTCAGCACATTCGCCCTGTCGGTTGCTTCCGATAACAAAAGAAACTTCATCTCCAGCGGATAGTGAATTGATGTCTAAATTTCGGGATAGATTGTATGGATTGAAATACAGGTCTCTGCCATCATCAGAAGTTATAAACCCGAATGACTTATCGGGTTTTATGAACTTAATCTTCCCCCTGATCTTTGCGTCGCACGCAGGAAACAAATATCCTCGAACTGGTAATTCTGGGGCTATAGAAAAATTATCATAGTCGAGACCGACCGGTTGCTGAACTGTCCGAAAGCGACCACTATGGTTGAGCAAGGAAAGCGTATTCCAATAAATAACACTGAGGATATCCCTATGGACTCTTTTGCTATCTCCTGTGATCTGCTTATCGATAGCTTGGAGCCAGAGCCAACCATCCCAGACTTTTCGATACCGCTTGTCCTGAAGAAGAGCGTTGTTAGGGGGAAGATTGTCCCAGGGGCTAATTTCAGAGACATCTTCAGTTCTTAGCCAGCGCTGGAGGGAAACAAGCAGTTCCTCACAGCTCTCTTCTGTCGCTACAGATAAAACATTCAGTCTTTCAAACAGAATTTGTTCCAGCCGCAATAGAAATGCTTTCAGAAGTCGGTTTTCTGAAGTATCTACGCTGGTTCTTCGTCTGACAGCCTTCAGGTAAGGTTTTCCTGACAGCTTTTCACGCAGTGTTCTGCCTGGTTGACGGCTGAGCCATTGAACGCTCTTGCTATCAACCTCTCTTGCCGCATGTATTGGCAGCATGGCATGTTCCCGTAATATCTTGTCCCGAGTATGCCTCAGGATTGCCAGAACAGCTTCTTTTGAATGCGACACAATTCGATAGATACGGTCCTTTATCTCACTCCCTGAAAAATCGCCTCGCAGCGATTTCGCCACAGCATCCAAAAAGTCAATAATGCCGGTATGTAGCGCATGCCCGGAAACAGGGTCGAAACTCGAGACTTCCGTCAACCAGTTCCGTACCATCAGTATCAACAGAGCCTTGGTCTTAATTTCATCCCGACCGTTTAATGCCCTGTAAATAGACACGGCAGAATCAATCGGGTCGATGGAGGGCTCAACAGTCTGAGCAACCTCATGCTGATGTTGATGGTAATCGGACCACATGCGTTTCTGTCTGGCCGTTAGCTTATATTTATGCGATTCCGGCATTTATTAGTTCTCCGAACTTTTATGTCCGTTTACAACCTCATCATCCTTTAAATAATTGGCACTGTTCCAGCTGAACTGCCCATAACCAAACTCACAAGCCAGGTCAAAGTCCTCGATTATTGTATAGTCATAATTCACCAACTGAATTCGAATTTTATCAAGACAGTCCGATTTGGACTTGCCTCGGGTTTCAATACCGCGCAGTTTAGGCATGACTTTCTGTACAAGCTGATCTTCAAAAGCAATTTTCATTGCTTTTATCAAGCCTGCATCATCGTTGTTTCTTTGAGCATTAAGCACATCGGGATAATTGGCCATGTAGTATTCAATGGATTGCCATACCCTGTGCCCCAGAGCCCTACCAACCCTGGACAGTGAAGTGTTCATTTCTTCAATGAACCCCTTGAATGGTAGAATCTGATCGTCGTTGAATTTGATTTCTCGGCACCACCACCTCTCCCAGAGTTTGCGAGACAATAGATGGGCTTGGTCGCCCAACGGTTGCCACTGCTGCCGTCTTTCCAGAGTCGTCGGTCGGGGAAAGTTGATTACAATTCCTCGATCGAGGACTTTGTCTGAGAGAGATTTAGTCGTCTCATCCTGATTCATTGTTCCAACCCAGAGAACATTTCTACCCAGGGGGAGATCATAGTGCTGAATACCTGCGCCAAGCTTAACTTCAAGGCTGGGCACCTCATTGCCTTTGCTACCACGGCGCAGCTCAAGCTTGCTCAAGAATTCCGCGAAATAAAGCTCTACATGGGCGAGATTCATCTCATCCAGTAATATCAGACTCATGACATCTTTAAGACCGCATTGAGCCGGATCCATTTGAGTTTGTGCCAATAAACGCAGAACAGGCTGGGCATCAAACTTGTTATCAATGGAGTTGAAAAAACCAAGCATGGATTCCTGGCTGTCCCAGTTCGGCTGCACGGACAGGCTCAAGAAATTGATGCCACCAAAATGTGAATATAGTCTTGGCAGCTCAGACTTCCCAGTTCCGCTGACGCCTGCCAGAACAGTCATAGGAGACCATTCGGAGGTCTTTAGAGCTGTATGGAATGCGTGTAAAATTCGTCGTGGGAATCTCAGACCATAATCAATGCAGGATTTACTGATTCCATCCAGCCATTGAAGCTCTTCAACTTTGTCGACTGCACGAGGCAGTTCCTTTTTAATGTATGGAGTTTCAATGTCCCGAATCCTCGCTTCACGATCCTGCTCGCGTTCGTACGAGGATTGTAACCGTTTAAGCTCCTCCATCAATCGGTTATTGTCGGCATCCACTGCTTCAAACCGTCTCAACAGAGATTTGTTTTGTTTAGTCAGCTCTGCTATCTGCATTTCGAGATCTGACTGGGTGCGTGCAGAACTTCTAAGAGTATTATTTTCCTCGGATAGTCGCTCACAGTCCTTCTGCAGCGCACTCTTTTCGTACTTCAAGCGATCAAAAGCCTTCTGCATCTCCTGTGTGGGGCGTGTGGCAAGATCCTCCCGTAGACTTTTGATTTCCTCTTCATAGGCTTTCAGCCTCAGTAAAACCGCGGCAGGGTCTTCATCACCAAGCTTATGTTTCAGTCCTTCGAAGTTTGATAATAGAGCACTACTCGTTTTAATGGATTCTCTCAAACGGGCAATTTCATCATTTAGGGCCGACTTCTCACTCTCGAAGGATTTTTTCCGTTCAATAATCTTGTCGGCTACTTCCTGGTCTAAATTAGCTTCTCGCTCATCAAGACCTTGTTTGCGGGATTCAAGGCGCTTAACTTGGTACTCTAGGTCATCCTCGCATTTTGAAATTTCGGCAGATTTAGAGTTTAGAGTTTCCCTTAGTGAATCTAACCGTTTTCGTTCCTCTGATAACTGCTGATCCAAATGCTTTCTTCGCTCTACCGCCTCTTCAGACACTCGTTTTTCAAGCAAATTGAATTCCTTAATTCTTCTATTGGATAGCTCAATATCAAATTGTTTTCGAATCTCAGTGAACCCTTCAATAAGTTTCTGCTCTGCTTCGATAACGGCTGCCTCTCTTTTGCGTAGTTCTTCAGCTCTCCTTTCTAAAGCCAAATGTCTTGCTGCAGCCTCGTCTTCTCGCACCTTTAACAATTCTTCGAAGGTTTTGCAGTCCTCTTCACGCTTCTCAACTTCACGAAGGTAAACCCTGTTCTTATCCGCAAAACCATTTTCTGCAATCAGCTCTCTTTCCTTTAGATCGCGTTCCTTCGCGACCAGCTGACCCTCGAGTATCTTCAATTCTTTAAAATCTTTTTCGATGATCTGTTGCCTGTCATCGAGTTCCTTTGCACGGGAATCCAAATCCTTCAGTTGGATTGCAATGGCATCCTTAAATGATTCACGCTGCTCCCTTACAAATCCATTTTTTGCTTCAAGCTCACGCTGAGCGATTTCCCTCTCCCGAACGCAGATATCAGCATCTCTCTTGGCAAGATTCTCGTTTTCAATTCTTACACATTCATCTTTGGTAACTAGACTACTTTTCAAGCGTTCTAGTTCGTGTTTTTCTATAGTTAAGGATTTTTCTTTGTCATTAAGTTCTTGGCGCCACTTCTTTAAATCCTCTTCACTTTTTCCGAAAGTTCCAGACATTAAAAGGCCTCCGATATTTTCTTGACCGCTCTAAATACATTGCATTTCAACGACTCCATCTCATCTCGTGAAAAGTCTGCTAAATGCCTATTGTCGTTACCGTGACCTCTCAAACAAATCAAATCTGCAACGAACTTGACAAAATTCGGTTCTAAATCTCTAAGTTGATTTAGTTCACTTTCCGATCCTAGCAGGAAAACTGCAAGAAGGTGAGCCCCCAATGTTTCGCTTCCGCCTTTAACAGCACGATAGAGCCTGCGTGGGGTTACAGTTGTAAGTTGTTCCGAAAGCTGCTCTTTAGCAGGGATAAATCCGGATTGAACGATTCTTTCAATGGCAGTTTCTCTGATGGTGTCGATTTCAATTTCCATGTTTCGGTCATTTACAGAATCCAGAAGAACGATCTGAATGACCGAAGCGTAACACTTTATGATCTCAATTTTTTTATCCTCACTAAATTGAGCCAACAGAAGTTCAGAGCGAATCAGCTGCTCCTTAATGTCGCCACTTAGATTTGAAACAAAAGCTGTTCCGAGCGCATTTTCCAGCTCGATGGTTGCCTTGAGACGCTCCTGGTTAATGTCCCCATCACTGAAGAGCTTCTTACCATAATCTAAATCCTCTGCAACGCCAGGTATCAATGAAAAAACAATGGGTTCCGTCGTTTCAGTCAAATCTTGAAGCATGTTTTTATCAACATCCAGGTTTTCTGTACTGCCATGCTCTATAGGGTCGCGATATTTTTTTAACCTCAGTGCATGAGCAAGGAATCCGGAGTGATTTTGAGCTAAACGATGTAGCGGGTGGTTCGCATTGCTGCTTGCTCCAGCAATGGCAAGCGCTAGTAATGGTTGAAGTTCTACTTTCCCATGTTCGATCTGCCTGATTGCACCAGGTTTGACCTGTAATAGGCATTGGTTGCTATCATTCACTGTAAAACCAACTTTCTTTGCAAGCTCAACCAGTAGCTTTTCATTATCTCGAAATTTGCTAGCAGAAAATACCTGTTCCCATTCGGAGACTGGGTTTTCCGCAACCACTTGTCGCAATGTCCACTCTAAAGCTACATAAAGGTGCTTGATCCCATTTTCAATCTCTTGTCTGTAGTCGCGCTCATAAGATGTACTGTTAACTTCAAAGTTCTTAATTTTCTGTAATGCTGATCTATTTTTTACAATGCGCCTGCTTATTTCAGCATACCTTAATGGTTTTTTTGGTGATTCATTCTCCGAGGCTTCTGCGCTGCCAACTTTATCAATAACCGCTCGTTGTTTTAACTCAGTTATCCACTGCAGGTTTTGAGAGTTTAGGTAATTGGCAAAGCTCTCAGAAAAGCCAAATCCACAGCCATCCGTCACCAGAAGGTCAGAATTGCCTATCTGGATAAGGACATTACAATGCAAATAAACCAGTTCGGGACTTTCATGTAAGGATATGGCTTCAGCCATTGGCAACGGAGGCGGGTTCTGATCAACACCTTGGTTAAGCAAGGCATGGCGTTTATATTTCTTCCTAAACTCCCTGATGGCTTTGATGATATCGTTTGAGTCAGGAACTGTTTTCCAGAAAGAGTCTTTTGCAGGGTGTATCTGTCTTGCACAGACCCTCGACTTCTCCTTGGTTGGATTGATTAGAAAATCAATAAATCCGTTGTCACCAATTCTTGAGACTTTTTTATAGTTCAACTGCTCCATGCTGACATAGGGAAGAAGCTTCCCTGACAGCAGATCAACAAACACTGTTGCCACAGTGTATTCCAAATTTCCATCTGATTTAATCTTCCACTCGTTCAGAAGTGCCTCTCCATGCTCAGACAACTCATAGCGGTCATTCAAAAGGCCGAGTTGGTTGAGGCGATTCTGAATGAAGGCCACAAGTTCCTTTTCCAGACAAGTGAACAGCGCAATCTTTTCTGTGTCGCCGGATTCAATCTCGGTAATCTTCAAGATAGTTTCTTCAAACACATTGAGACCGCTCTTTTTCTTTTGCGGAATAGCGATGTTGAAGGCATGACATGGCCATAAAACACTCTGTCTAGCGGCGATATTTAATCCATCCAATGCTGTACGGCAACTGATTATTTTAGGACGATGATCTTTTGGTTTTGCACTCATAGAATCATCCCCTGTTCTTGGCACAAGTCAAAGAAGTTTTTCAGAGCCGGAACTGCATCCACAGCTATCTGAGTGTTTGCAAGAATGCCGTCTCCCACAATGGCCAAGACCTTTTTCTGACGACTCATGCTCACACATAGGCGGTTTTCCGACAGGAGATGACCGAATAGTTTTTGCTGCTTCTTTTTGTAATCCTCCTCATTGCGTATATGAGGCGGTAAGGCGTCCATATCCTGAGACCTCACCATGGAAAGAAACACAATATCGAATTCCATACCCTGAAAGGCATCAACAGTACCGATGCGGAGCCGCTCTTCGCCATTTTCGAGAAAGCGGTATTCCTGACATATCTGCCAAGTGCCATCCTGTGCCCGTTCCGTGATACTGAATTTTTGCAGGGCTTCATAAACAGCAAATACCTGGGCCTTATAAAAACTGATTACACCAAAGCTCAGCCCGGAACCTTCTTCAGACCCAATCCATTTGTTCACATAATCTGCTATAACCTGTGCCTCCACATCGCGTTTTCGACTCCCACTTTCGAGGCGAATCTCTTTGCCCCGGCCATTCTGGATGTCAATCCAGACGGCGGCTTTTCCATCGATACCTGGCAGCCGCTGGGCAAAATGTTCAGCTCCCAGTGGTGATTGATATCCCTCTTTGTGTTTATCGTAGAAATTCGCACTGCAAAAAGAGCCCAACAGTGGGTGAGTTCGGTACTGAGCATCCAGCGTAACTGTTCGTTTGATGCCATCCTTCTCTTCCAGTTTTTTCAGGCGGTTGAACAGATACTCAAACATGCTTTTCTTCACAAAATCGACATTAACCGGCGAACTGGCTGAATCGTCACCTTCCAAAGCTCTCGCGACCTCCTCATCAATCAAATGAGGCAACTGCCTGTGGTCCCCGACAAGGATTATCCTTTTTTCAGCCTGGGACATCGGGATAAGCAGGTCTCGCGGACTGGTTCTCGCGGCCTCATCTATGATCACCGTATCGTACTTGACCATTTCCGTTCGCTGATCATATCGGACATTTTTATTCTTTGAACGGATGATGTCTTTTCCGACCGCCTGTTGAGTGGTTGCAGCATACACAAAGTTGTAGTCTTCTATGGCCTCACGAACGCCATCAGGATTGTCTTCAAGTTCATGTAGAAACTCAGCCAGTATCGCATCCCGTTTATTGGTTGAACTGAGTTTTTTCTCCAGAAGCTGAGATATCCTTGCCACCAATCTCAAAACATCCTCTCTTGGTTTTTCAGTCCTAAAATCGGGAGAGGGCAGATATTTATAGAGCAGAGATTCTTTCAGTTCTCTGAGCTCTGGAAGAAAACTCAGCGGCTTACCGCTGCACCAACGGGCCGCTTTTTCAAGAACGCTTAAATCTAAATTGGCAGGTTCGTCTTCGATCTTATCCAGCAAATCGACAGCTCTTGCGGCACCATCGTCTTCAAAGGCCGCTTCACTGACACGCAGGGATCGAACGAGCCGCAAGGTATAAGGGTCATTCGGCTTCAGTTCTGTTTGCAGCGAATTAATGATATCTTCAGCCTCACTGGCAATATCCTCAGAAATCATGTCTCTAGGCAAATCCAGAATACGCTTCATTAAACCGACTGTGTTGTTCTTCGAGGGACACAGTGAATATGCGACAAAAAGCTCTGCCAGTCTTACCTGCTCCTCAGTCTGAGCAATCTGAGGATTTTTGTTTCGAATATTCGTGGCGACATTGGTGCACCATTTGTTAATTTTTTTAGTGACGGCATCTTCCGTAAATTCGGAATCACCGGACCTTCTGCCGAACTTAACTGCCGGAAGGGCATTAACACTCAGCCTCGCAACGATATTCTCAACTGCATCATGCTGAAATCCAGAGACAAGTATCTGACCTCTTATCGACTTGGTTTTGTCATATTCTTCATTGAGTCTTTCAAGAATTGCTGTAACTACAGTTGTTTTTCCTGTTCCCGGAGGCCCCTGAATAAGAGCAATATCCGGGGTGTTTAATGCTATTTCTATAGCCTCTACTTGCCTGTCTGTGGGAGATTGCTTAAAAATCTTCTCTTTCACGAAGGATGTCAATGGCTTCAGTTTTGTGACGCGCTGTATGTCAGGAAGAGTTCCTTCTTCTTCAATCAGCAGGCCGAGAAGCGGATTCGCACAGCGCCCTTCCAGAATAGCGGACCGTGCCTTCATTCGTCTTTCAATCTGAATTTTGTCTCCATTGATGGACAGAATCAAAAACATCTGACCAGACGGAATTGACGGCAGATTCAACTCAATGCTGGTTTTTGAAATCTTAAGGATCGGGGCGTAATCAGCACCGTTCTTATTCTGATCCTTTTTGGATGCGAATTCTTCTTCCAGAGCCTTGCTGTAAGCTTCCCATGTAAGATCAGGATTTTTGAGGTATAAAGGCTCCTCGGAGGTGATCTCTATCTCATCACCTTCGGTAAGCTGATCCGGAATAGACGACACAAAGAACTTAACCCCTTTTGTTGTCTGCTCAGTGCCATGATAGTCTATTCTGCCAATAGCTTTAGCCCTGGCCAGCAGCATTTCACCTTCAATTGCGCCGTACTCGTCCCACTGTTTCAAGTAGCTGCCGGTCTCCTTGGTAAGCTGACTCATCGCTCCAGCGGCTAAAGCACGAATGCGACCTGTCTTGGTGTAGTCAGAAAACTGGACTACACCCCTTGCCAGGCGCAATGATCCTTCTCTCTTCTGGTTATCCTTAAAGACCGCTTTGGTCGCAAAATAGATTTCCTTTGACTTATCGACATTGCGCCTTTCAATTGGAATACGAACCCTCTCACCATAGATAGAGAATTCCCGGTACTTTTCCTGCACAACGGCATGGGGGTCAGAAGATTCTTTATCCTCGGGATTTTCAGCGTCAAAGTCAGCCTTGGCAGCTGGGCCACTCATAAGCAGAAAGAAATCCTCACCATCAAAGCTGATTCTGCATTTATCGTTTAATACTCTCCCCAGCTCTTCAGCTCCATTGAAGCGAATGCCATTTCTTCTAGCTGTTGATTCTATGCGCTCATCAATGCCAATCTCTACATCGCCAATTTCAACGATTTCTCCATTAAAAAAAATGATTTTGACAAACGCACTGCCGTCCTTGGCAACCTGCACTACCTCCGCAAGATGCGCGCAACCTCTTTTTAGATGAAAATTCAGATCCTTTCCGCGTGAAGCTTCCCGGAGGAGCACTCCCCATTGCTTGCCAGCGATTCTTAATCCGTACGCCAGCCCGGAGTAATTGGGTTCGATATATCCAATACCTGTGTTTGGAATCTCCCCGGACAGCTCCGGTTTCATCCATAAATCGAAAGTGATTTCAGCATTAATATCTTTTAATCTCATCTGCCCCTCCGCTGATCATGCACTTAACCAACCGAGGACTATTCAAATTTGCGAACATCCAGAACTGAACATCCGAAGCCACCCGGTCTATTTTTAACTGTGAATAAAGCTTATGAAAACCACTTTGAGGTTGACTGTCAGAAGCAACGGATAATTCGGCTTTGCTATGGTCTGACTTTTTAAGCAGAATGCCTTTTGCGCTGGAAGAGAGGAGCACCTCTGCTGTATCAGCATCAAGCATTGAAAACTCATCAAAAACTCGCCTTGGTATCTTCAGTTCGGAATCCTGAGGAAACTCACATACATAGAGCCAGCATGGTGAGTTTATTGGTTTGTCCGGCCCATTCCACCGATAGGACTCAAGAATGAGTGCCTGCGGCCTCTTTGTTTTGCAGTAGGGGCAATTGTAAGCCTTTGTTTCCGGGTGAATGAAATCGTAATAATAACTCATGGAACAGCCTGGACACATGACGGTTATATCCACTGCCTGAGCTAAAGCTTCAGGCCAGTGATAGATAGTTGGTCGAAGCCAAGGGGATGTCCTGCCCAGGCCGAATGTGCCATCAAACAAGGTGGACAGTTTCTCTGTCAGGAGAAGAGATCTGGGTAGGCCACTGTCGGAAGAGTTGGAATCATCATCTTGGTCATCGACCCAAGGAAAAAATCCGGCATAAGCCTTATCTTCAATATCCTCGTCATCATTTCCCTCATCAGCCCAGTCGCCTTCATCTGTTCCATCCACCTTCTTCCCGACAAAAGGATGAATCAGCGAAAGCAGGTAGAAAGCAACGACCGCAAACGCATGACAGTCGCTTGAAGGTCTTCCACCTTCTTTGCCCTGCACCAGCTCAGGGGCACCGTATTTTGGGGTGTAAACAACACTGCCGCCTGCAGTGATTTCAAATCGAATATTGTCGGCATCAATCAGCCAGACTGATGAATCATCAAGCCCTTGTGAAATGAAGATATTGTTGGGCGAGATATCGCCATAGACCATGCCATTACCGTGAAGGCGTGCTAATAATGACGCGCACTTGTAGAGCGCATGAAGCCTGCGTCTGAGCCCACCCGTTCTGTAATAATGAACCATCTTTTTAGCTTCGTTCTCCGGCATAGCCGAAAGCCATGCTGGGATATCGTCAGGACCAATTTTCTCTGCCGACTTGCCATCGAGCCAGAAATGGCTGAACGGAACCATTTCACTCAAAAGTTGCATCACATAACCGGCATTGTTTTGAAGTAGAGCCGCCGGTACGGATATATTCAGGCTTTCCGGCAGAGGCTGGAGTCGGACGCGCTTAAAGCGCTTTGAGTACCGTTCCACCGACGCCTTATCGGTGACCGGGGTCCCGCTTTCATCTGTAACAAGCTTGATCGCCAGGTCAGGGTCCTTGGTACGGAAAACTACTCCTTGTCCCCCTTGACCGAGCACCTTGTCCTGAATGTGTACATTCTGATATTCATCCACATACTCGTTGAACCTTTGGCTCACTGGGAACCTCCATTCTTGAACAGGCAAGCAATCGTCTTGTCGTCGGAGTGTCCCGGAACCGGCCATTCATTGAGCCAGCGTTTAACATCCCTGTTTCTCAATTGCAATGGCAAGTCGGCGTAAGTGAGGTAGAGTTCCTGTACAAAGACCAGCTGCTTTTCAGGCAACAAGTCATCGGATATCCCATCAGTGCATAGCACAATTGCCTGGCAGGCTGTGCTTTCAATTGTAGCGGTTTCCCAAAGCTCGGGTTTAAATTCCTGCTGAAGGCTGCTTGTGTAGTTTGAGAATGAATCCTGCTTTCTATCACTAAGGATAAGGTGATTTTCTGCATTTTCTCCAAGGGCGGCAATCATTCCGTCACCAAGGCGGCCAAGAGTGATAATTCCCTCGATTTGGATGGCGAAAAGGCATGTAGCCGAACAATCTGCTGAAGAGTACGGAGCTATTTTTATAAGCCAGTTGGCATGAATGAGCCTTAGAATATCAACGATGTTGGCGTCAGGGTTATTCTGAAAGCTCTTGGCCGCCTCAAAAACAGCAAGACACGCAGCTTTTGAACCATGATCTGAGTGCGGTTTGCTGCCCAAGCCGTCTGATACAACAACGACATTCCCCCATTTATACCGGCGTGCCATCCAAGAATCCTGATTGGGAATCCCGGCTTTAACATGTAGGGGGCCGATTACGGAGGCACCCCAGTTATTCCAGAGCTGGTCAAGCACCCCAATCCTCCTCTGGTTCTACCGTTTCAGCCGGTTCGGATTGCAAAATCTGAGTAGTGGATACTGGGGTTGCCAACGGCTTATCAGAACCAAAGATTGTGCCGTCTATCGCTGAGGCTATATTCTCCGAAAGGTAAACAGTGTTGTTTGTGGAAATTTTCTTCAACTTGAATAGGTCGGAATCAGCACCGACGGCAGCGGTCCTGATGATCAGGTCAGGAAATATACTCAGTTGGTTCTTAAAACTTACGATGTCTGAATTGAGAAAATGGCCGTCAGACAAAACCAGGACCATTGATCTCCCTGCATCATTCATATGCTGGAGAAAAAAATCAGAAAGAGCACACAGATTGGAGAAGCCTTTAGCTTTGAAGGCTGGAATGTCCCCGTCGCTTTGCAAAGCGACCTCGGAAACATTTTGTGCCCATTGATAAAAACGGATGTCTGCGTCTGAGTATTTTTCCTGGTCTATAAGCCGCAGCTGAGCCGCATAACGGCACAAATTCCGCTGAAGATGGATTTTGCCCATCTCATTCATACTGCCTGAGACATCAATAATGATATAAATACAACTCTTCACTTATGCCACTCTCCAGAACGAATCCTCTTTTGCAAAAAATTTGCTAACTGATCACCTGCAACCAACCTTAAATTTTTGGAGTCGTTAATTTTCTTCTTTACAACATTGTTGTTCGGAGGAAAACAGGATGCTATTGCTGCTCGACCCTCACCTCCCCCAAAAAGACGAACAACATTCTGGATTTTCATGACATTTTCACTATTCACCGCACCCGCCTTGCATTCAATAATATAGAGGCGTCGTCCATCGGTTAAAACAACATCTAGTTCTTGATACTCCCCAGCAAACTTATTTGGCTGACTAATTTGATTCTGGGCCTGCTGTGTGACCGCATCCTCTTTGAGTGAAACTTTAAGGCCAATACGCATATCTTTGATTAAACCGGATTCAACCAAAGGCAGCAGACTTAAATAAACATATTCTTCAAACCAGCCACCAACCAAATACCTTGCGAAATCTGGCCAATTCTCAAACTCAAAGTGTTTTTTGCCTATCGTTATCGTCGAACCGCCATTTTTACAATGCTTGATGTAGATATCCCTATGATGCAATTCAAATGCATTACGACGGGTACTATAGGAAGAAAGTTTGTCATACATTTTTGAAATTTTATAACGAACATCCCAAAGCAGCTTGGTTAGGGCTATTCTGTCAACAGATTTACTACCTGCAACTTCATCCCAATGTCCAGCTGTCGAGACAACTAAATTATTGCCATTGAGCTGAATAAAGGTTTCCACGGATGAGATTAGTTTGGTGGGTATTGATTTAAAGTCATTTAAGTAAAGCACTCTCGAGTTACGACTATCAAAATAAAATGGTGTAGCATTCACATTACGGCAGGCAGCAAGAGCCCCCGCATACATTAACTTCGTGCCACCAGTTAAGTTGAAACCAATCTTCATATCAACCGGCAGTTTCGCAATTGAATCCAGAATCTTAGAACGAACATCGGAAGGGTCATACGGATTGATTGCTATTTCACCGTATTCGGCGTCGCCAAGAAACTGCTTCATTACAGCTGCAGGGAATTGTGACGAAGTCAGAAAAATATGCTTCTTACTTGAAAACTGGACCACTCCAAGCAAATTCGGCAATCGTTGTTCCCCAAACATGTGAAAAATGACATCATACTGATTGGATTCCAGATTAGTTGTTCCAACCTGTCTACCATGCCATTCCAGCCATTCGCTTGGCAAAGCAATTCTTTCGGGAGGTTTTCCAGGCTGAGAGGATGCAATAAGGCGTTTTTTTAGATTGGGATGCCTCAATGCCGCAAACGCCCAGACGAATGCCATGACCGGTGTACCTGGACTCAGATAGAGCGTAACCAGCTTTTCACCCTCGGATGTAGCGACCGCATGCAGGGTTTGAGTTGCAGCATCATATATACCCTCTGTGTCATTCAGATGCTTCAAACCAACAGAGTGAAAATGTAAATCGACCTTTTTATTGGCGTCTCGAAGCTGGGTTTTAAGCCAATCAGTAAAATAGTTGTGCGCAGCAACAGAGTTCGAGAACAAATCAATAAAATCGCTCGTAACCGCAGGTTCAAAGCCGTCAATACCTTCTTTCCTTTGCTGAAACCAAGCTGTTTGGTTTTCACTTCTATCGTGGCGCGTAAAGCCAAGAAGAACCACATCGGTATAGTCTTCAGCCAATAGCGCCCTCAAAACTGGTCCAGATGTCTGCTCCAGTCCTAGTGAGGCCCTGAAATCAGTTACTCCATACCATGTCATTAAATATTTCTTCATCAGCTTACCTCAACACAAATACAGCAAAACAACCGATTCAAATAATTCTCATTTTAGATTTACCGTAGTCAGATATAATCATCATCTGATACGGGTGGGCCTGATTCAACGGGACCGTCAAGCAGCTTGATCTCAGGCGGTGCTGGTACAACATTAGAGTTATTAGATTGGGTGCGCATGGTTACCGACATAGTCACCCGCTGAAAAAATTCATGTATCTGCCCAGCATTTTCAGCATAGTATAGTTTATGTGGCGTACCCTCACTAAAACGCTTCAAAACTGCCTCATCTGCATCACGGCCTATAGCCATTGCCATGCGATCACACTTGGAAGAGCGACCTTCTGAGATAAAATCCTTTAGGGGTTTTTCCCATTCGTCAGTCGGCTGCCCATCAGAAACAAGGACAATGGTCGGTCGATAGGCGCGGGACGGCGTGGTCTCTTTGTCCTCGATCATGGCCTTGGCCATTTTGAGGGCAGTACCCATTGGCGTACCTCCATTTACCTGAAGCCCATGCCACTGAACTTGTGATGCTTTGGTAAAGGGAACATGCAGATCTACCTGACCGCCGAAAGTGATAACGGAAACAAGAATCTCAGTCTCCATCTTTTCTGCCTGCGCAAAGGTATTCAGCATATCCACTACAGCCTTATTTAGGTTTTCGATTTTGTTTCCGGACATACTGGAGCTGACATCTAGGAGCAATACAACAGGAAGCGGTTTAGCTGTTGGGGTGGTGAACTTTTTTGGATCAAACATGGATTATCCTCCTGATTAGTCTTGTTGCAATTTCATACAATTATTTATACTGGGGGAACAACTCAGCAAGGTTTCTACTCCCGACAAACACTTCGCAGACCAGTCGGCCCCGATCCACTTTGTAAGCGGTCCTGAGTTCAACCTGCTGCCCATTGATAAGCTTTGACAAAGCATCCTTCGCTTTCTGCCCGTTGGCTGTGTGCAGTTCCGGAGCATCGTAACCGGCAGGACGGACTCTGGTGCCCGTCTCACCGTTCCATTTCCACGGCGGTGATACCTCGAAGGTATCTCCATCGATAATTGAATTAACTTTAAATGCTGGCATCGTTTTTCCTTTTGCTTTTTAACCAATTACAGTTCTTTATACAAATTGTATCAAGCAAACGATGTGCCAAACGATGCGAATCAACGCGACATACTGATTATGAAAGCATTGCAAGGCAACTAGAGTGTAAACAAGCCTTGGTTAAATTACAACTTAGATTGAAATGCTTTAAACCCAGGTTTAAATTTTCGATTTTGTCTGGTTAAAAAACTTGTGTACAGCCTGAGGAGTGACACCTAACATTCTCGCCGCCTGACTTTGGTTACCGTTTGCAGCCTCCAACGCCCTCAGAATTAACTGTTTGCGGGCATTGCCAAGAAACTCATCCAGTAAAAACCCTTCATAAGGCTCGGGCAGAGCATCCAATGGATCGGCAAAGGAAATCGGCTCGTTGATAAGCAGGTCTGCAGCATCCAATACCTCCACACGGCTGAGTCTCACCGAGCGTTCAATCACATTTTCTAGATCCCGGATGTTGCCTTCCCAGTTATGAGACTGCAGGCGACTAAGCGCATCGGCAGTAAGTCTGCGTTGTCTCTTCAGTGAGGCGTTCAGCCGATCCAAAATATGAAGTACCAATTTAGGTATGTCTGATCGTCGCTCTCGCAGGGATGGTAGGTGGATCTCGCCAACATTCAGGCGATAATAAAGGTCTTCACGGAAACTCCCTTGACGGATCTGCTTACGGAGCCCACTATTGGTTGCCGCAACTATCCGAACATCAACCATATGGCCTTTGGTCTGGCCAATCGGTTCGACAACTCCATCCTGAAGCACCCTTAGAAGTTTGGCTTGAGCTGGCAGTGGCAACTCCCCAAGTTCATCCAGAAACAGTGTACCCTTGTTAGCTGCATCAAATTTTCCGATCTGATCATTCATAGCTCCGGTAAATGCACCTTTCTTGTGTCCAAATAGAATGCTTTCAACAAGGTTCTCTGGGATTGCGGAACAGTTGACCGCAACAAATGTAGCCCTAGGCCGCCCACTCAAGGCATGTACATAACGGGCAAACAATTCCTTGCCTGTACCTGTCTCTCCAGTAATGAGGATCGGAGCATGCGAAGTGGCCAGCATCGCCCCCATTTCAAGAGCTTTTAGCAAAGCCGGATGATCTCCTACAATTCCGAGCTGCGACCGGGTTGAAGCTGAGTCTACCTCTTCACCATCAAGCTTAACATCAGATGATTTGAACCTCACGGATGGGAACTCATCTGACGATAAATCAATCTCGCTTACTAAGGGGAAATCCTTCGTTACAAAGCGTGGCGGTCTTACATGAAGAATTTTTGCTGGAATTTCGCCAGAAGCGGCCAATAGTACCCAACAGGCATGCATTTGCGGTGTACCCGATGATATTGAAATGTAGAAACTCGCATGTTCATACTTTTCCTGAATGGCTATCGTATGCTGCTTCAACCCTCCAAAGATATCTCGATAGCTTGTCGGATCCGACAATTTCATACTCAGAATGTGCACTTTGCATTCAGGATGCAATGCATTGATAGCATCTTTTGCATTTCTAGTGATCTCTCCGGTAACTGGAGAATCAAAGAGAAAAATGTGATCAAAAGATCTGATACTTAACAAAGAGAGAATTGGACCAGGTTGCTCCTCTTGATCAACCAAACCTTTTGAATAGGGATCGTGAAAACCTGTGAATGTAAGCAAAATATCCATAGCCTGTTACCCCATACCGATTTGTATTACAACTTGATACCTGAAACCCTCACCACCCCGCGAAAGCCTCTGGCCGCATAGTAGGACTGGGCTCCGTTGTGGTAGATAAAAACATTTCCATAACGATAGTCACCAAAGATGGCCCCGCCCTCTTTGCGGATTGAGTCTGGGGTTTTAAGCCAGCTTGATGTTTTGGTGTCTACTGGGAAAAGGCTTTGCAGAAGCCGGTATTCTTCTTCACAAAGAATTTCGATTCCCATGGAGTCAGCAAGGGCCAGGGCGCTGCCATTGGGCCGGTTTTCTTTTCGGGATAAAAGCGCGTCCTGATCATAACAAAGACTGCGGCGACCTGTCGGACTTTCCTTGCAGCAGTCCATGAACCAGAACTCATCCTTTTGGGGCTCATAAAAAACCACATCCGGTTCGCCTCCGGTTTTTTCCATTTCAAGAAGAGAACGAAGTTTTTGGGGATTTGCTCTTAGTTTTTCCTGGACTTTAGCCCAATCCATGCCTTGATGGACTACGGAGTTTTTATTGAATCGAGTTTTTAGAGTGTGTAGCAGTTCTTCATTAGCATCTTTACTCATAACACCTGCCATTTCGTTTGAATGACCACAGGTTCATCAAAATCAGAGTTATCGATTACCACTGTGGCCTTGTCACTGGGGTTTTCCCATTGTAAGTACATTTTCTGAGCCGGAATATACTTTTGATCGTATCTTTGGCGAATCTGATCTTCCTGACCAAACAAATCGCCATCCCTCAAAATAGCCCGCTGGATGGTAACATCAAATGGCACATGCAAAAAGATGGACCAGTCCCAGAAACCTCTTAACTCGGATCGGTGTAAAAAAACCCCATCCATGATAAGGACTGAATGCCGTGCGACTATCTGCCAGTCGCTGACAATGGGCTTATCTGTTCTGTAATCAAAAACCGCTCTTTTGATTTTTAAATCACCGCCTGGCCCCAAGGGATGCAGCAGTAGATTTTTCACGGAATCCAGATCAAAGGCCCGCTGGTAGTATCCCTCTGGGGAATCATCTCCATTGGCCAATCGTATGGCACGGGGTTGATGAAAATCATCAATGGAGGCACGAATCACAAAACGATCCGAAACGGCCTGAATAGCCTGAGCAAGATCATCAGCAAATCTGGTTTTACCTGAGGCATCTACCCCATCGATTCCTACCCGAACGGGATGATTTAAACTGACCTGGCTGATCTTTACTGCCAAAGCATAAAGAAGGTTTTTGCGTCCCAAGCCCGGGTTATTCAGGGGATAACTCCTCACACAGTAAACGAACCAGTGACCCGACCTGTCTTACTTCTTCCATATTGGTAAAGCGTAGCATGATGTAATGCGAACTTTTGGATCGCTCAGGATGATACCTGGTATCTGATGGCGCCTTTAACCCGAATTTCTTGATGAGGGCTCTGCCAAGCCGTAAGTCGAGCTCCTGATGGTCATGAAAATGGCCAATTTCCTTGCCGCAAAAATGCAGGGTGGAAAATTCATCCGCTCTCTCTGGATAGGATTTATGCAAGACTCCGGGAATCTCCTCAAGAAGTCTTATGAGTTCAGCCTTCAAATCAGACATGATCAAAGCTCTCCCTTTCGACAAACCACAATGATACTGGGGCTGTTTTGTAAGAGTGGTTCGTAGTTCCAGTCTCCAAATATTCCGTCCACTTCAAAACCATTGTAATTCAGGAGAGCCACCAGCTCCTGAGGAAAGGTATAGCGCAAGGCAGTACGAGTGGTTTTGACATGATTTCTGTGACCATCAGACCAGCGAGAAAAGCGAGTCAAATGAAGAATCTGGGATGTGTGATCATACTCTTGTATCAGGGATTCACTCACCTCAAAGCCATCGGCATTCACAAAAGATGGCTGCGGCTCCTCCAACAATGTGGTTTCAAGGATCGGAAACAGCCCGGCTCTGGTCTCAATCCCTGGAAATCTGGGATTTCTGGTTTCAAAAGCAAAAACCCCGTTTGTAGCCAGATGTTGATGTACTCTTTGCAAAACGGATCGTTGATCCGTATTGGTGACAAAGGCCTGAAAAGCGTTTCCTGTCATGAAGATGAAATCAAAGACCTCGTTCAGTGCAAAATTTCTGGCATCGGCCTCTATGTAGCGAATAAGAAGACCCTCAGACTTCTGTTGGGCCTGTTTTAGCATTCCGGGTACAATATCCAATCCGGTAACAGGATATCCAAGTTTGGCTAAAGGGATGGTGACGCGACCGGTTCCACAGGCAATTTCCAGAATCGACCCGGAAACCTCTTTAGCAAGCTTACTATAGAAACTTACCCCTGTGTCGCTGGAATCCTCCAGATCGTAATTGATGGGATCAGAGAAGGCTTCGAGATTGTCATGAGGCAGTGGTTTGAGATTCATGGTAACCTTCTTCTCAATTCTTTTTGGAGGTCTAAAATGAAACTTGATGCAATTGGAATTGTAGCACAGGATATAAAGGAATCTGTCCGCTTTTACCGCCTGTTAGGACTGAATTTTCCTGAATCCAATGAAGATCATATTGAAGCCGTTACAGCATCTGGCATACGGGTAATGCTTGACTCGGCACAACTGATGGAGCAGATCCATCCTGGCTGGCAAAAACCAGTAGGTCAAGGTATGGTTCTGGCCTTTGATTGTGGTTCCGCCGAGGGCGTGGATCAAACTTTCCTACAGATCACCAAAGCCGGATTTAAGGGCAAAAAAGAACCCTGGGATGCTTTCTGGGGGCAAAGATATGCTTCAGTAGTGGATCCCGACGGCAATTCAGTAGATCTATTTGCCGCCCTCTGATAACGGCAAGCAGAATGCAAAGCCTTGACTCACTTTTACAGGAAGTCAGAAACTGCCGCATTTGTGAGGATTTGCCCTTAGGACCTAGGCCGGTGTTTCAGATCGACCCGCGGGCAAAAATTTTAATTGTAGGGCAAGCCCCGGGACGAAAGGTGCATGAAACTGGCATCCCATTTAATGACCCCAGCGGAGACCGCCTAAGGTTTTGGCTAGGAGTGAACAGGGAACAATTTTATGACCCCGAGAATTTTGCCATTCTGCCCATGGGTTTTTGTTATCCCGGAAGCAAAAAATCCGGGGACTTGCCTCCGCGAAAAATTTGTGCTCCAACCTGGAGAGAAAAACTTCTGAAACACCTGCCCGATATTTGCCTGATAGTCTGCGTGGGGCAGTATGCAATCTCCTACCATGCTCCCCCAAACATCAAAAAGAAGTCTCTTACCGAAACTGTAAAATGCTTTGAATCCTACTGGCCGAAACTATTTTTGGCCCCGCATCCAAGCCCAAGAAACCTAATGTGGTTACGAAGAAATCCCTGGTTTGAAGCAGAACTGATACCCAAACTCAGGCAGAGGGTTCTGGAGATTCTGTAAATTCGCTTAAAATCTCAATCTGCTTCCCCATAAACCCAATCCCAATCTTCATGATTTTTGTGGCTCCCTGAGATCGGAGTTCCTGTTCGTACTGCTTTTTCTCAATCTGGGCCAAAGCTCTTTGAGCAGTGGCCTTTAAATCGGCTTCCAGAGTAGGATGATGGGTCTTTAACTCCATGACAATTCCAAAAT
>JACFNL010000045.1:0-19134 GCA_019454875.1 Candidatus Cloacimonadota bacterium
CAGCTTTTATTGAGGTTGGTTCGTCTGGACATGCCGTAACCCGAAATGATGTGGAAAGGCTTTTGGAAATTGCCAAGGCCGTGCCTGTTGAGCCTGGATTTGAAATAATTCACTCCATGGTTCGAGAATATCGCCTGGATGGACAGGGAAATATCCTGGATCCAGTGGGTATGATGGGAAGCAAGCTTGAGATCTCGGTGCACCTGGTTTTTGGTTCTACAAATGCCATCCGTAATCTTGCCACCTGCGCCAATAATGTGAATCTTGATGTGGCTGAAGTCATTTTACAGCCTTTGGCATCGGCTGAAGCTGTTTTGAGTTCCGACGAAAAAAATCTGGGTGTTGTTTTGATTGATATTGGTGGTGGGACCACCGATGTTGCTGTTTTTCGAGACGGAAAACTGGAACACACACACATTGTACCTGTAGGTGGATGGAATTTTTCCCATGATTTGGCCGTGATTTTAAAAATCTCCGATCAGGAAGCAGAGCGGATGAAACTCAGGTATGGCTGTGTTAATCCCAAACTGGTGGAAAAAGGCCTTACCGTGGAGTGTGTCATGGTGGGATCCGAGGAACGAAGAATCATACCAGCGGACCATATTGCGGAAATCATGGCTTCTCGTGCTCAGGAGCTAGTGGAGCTGGCTTTGAAAAATGTAGTGGAAAATGTTGGAGATTTGAAGCAGTTTGGGGCCGGAATTGTGATTACCGGTGGTGGTTCTCAGGTTCGTGGTCTGGAACAGATGTTTCGGGAAGAATCCCAGCTCCCTGTTCGAGTGGGCAGAACCAGAAATGTGACGGGACTGGTGGAAAAGGTTTCTAATCCGATATATGCTACGGCTGTTGGTCTGATTCTGTTTGGCTATCGCCATCATGAGCAGGCAGGAGGCCCTAAGGGAAATGAGAGTTTATTTGACAGGGCCATTGCATGGATCAAGGGCTGGTTTGTTGGGGCTTGAGTCAGCTCCGGGACCCAGAGTATCATTCTCGCAATGAGTAATAGGCAGGAAGATATGTTTAATTTTGATACAGTCGACAGACAAGCGGACATCAAGGTGATTGGTGTTGGTGGTGGTGGCAGTAACGCAGTGAACCGCATGATTGCCAGCGATATGCATGGGGTTGATTTTATCATTGCCAATACAGACCTGCAGGCATTGCAGATGGGTGATGCTAAAGTAAAACTCCCTTTGGGCTTAAAGACCACAAAGGGCCTGGGTGCTGGTGCCAATTATGAAAATGGCAAAAAAGCAGCCGAAGAAGATCGGGAGAGTATTGCTGCTGCAATTGATGGGGCAGATATGCTCTTTATTACTGCAGGAATGGGTGGAGGTACCGGTACCGGGGCAGCTCCTGTAATTGCAGAAATTGCCAGAGAAAGAGGTATCCTGACTGTTGCAGTGGTCACAAAGCCATTCAGTTTTGAAGGCAAAAAACGCTTAAATTCTGCTGAGGTAGGCATTAAGAATCTCAAAGAAAGAGTAGATTCCCTGATTGTGATTCCTAATGACAGACTGCTTCAGGTATCCGACAGCAATACAACAATCAAGGAAGCTTTTGATCTGGCTGACAGCGTATTGCGACAGGGTATTCAGGGTATTACAGAGCTGATTACCCAGCCAGCAACCATCAATCTGGACTTTGCCGATGTGAAAACAACCATGCAGAACTCAGGAAGAGCTGTGATGGGAATTGGGTATGCTGAAGGTGAAGGCAAGGCTGAGAAAGCTGCACAGATGGCTATTGATTCTCCTCTTCTGGAAAACAGTGTGGAAGGTGCCCGATCCATTATCGTGGCCGTTAGCGGTGGCGAGGGTTTAGGTATCATTGAGGTCAATCAGGCTGTGGAAATTGTACGCAATTTTGCCCATGAAGACGCTGAAATCATCTTTGGTCTGAGAACCGTGAAGGAAATGGGAGAAGGGGTTCGTATCACCGTGGTAGCCACCAGGTTTGATGATTCTGTCAGGACACAGGCTACACAGATTGCCAGTAATATGGCCAGAATCAACCAGCCTACTCCAGCTCCGGTTCAACCACAGTACCATTCTTCACCCTCTGTGGTGCAGGCACCCCCTGCAGTACGGGCAGCGGATGAGATGCGTACAGTAAAGCCACTTGAGAGTGAACTGGACATTCCTCCGTTTTTGCGCAACAAGAAATAATCGGGACAGTAGGTTTTTAGGCGGAAGGGTTAACCTTTCCGCCTTTTTTTATTTACTCAAAAAAAGGGATGGCAAGAGAGTTTCAGGTTTCAGGCTGAGCTTCTGGTGTTCCACAATACTTCCAAAAAGGAAAAAATTGCCCTCATTAAAATAGATGTAACATTCCTCAAAATCCACACCATCAAAAGCCCGTTCCCGGCAAAGCGTTTTTGCACCGCTGGCATATTTCTTCCAGGCACTGTCATCCACATCAAGACCAGTGCCACTAAGAGGGGAGTTTTCCCCAGGCACCGCCTCGTAGTATTCCAGATAAAAGGAAGTTGTTTCCGATTGTGCTGATACAAGTCTTAATCGTTGAATCTGAGAAAAATTTAATCCAGGTTTAAAATTTTCCTCAATCAGAAGCCGCATGTCAGAGGGAATGTAAGCTGGACGAAAGGCCTCAAAACGATCCGGAATCGTCTTTTTACAACCAGCTAGTACAAAAATGATCAAAAATGCCCAACAAATATACAAGATGCGACGATAACTCATAATAAGAGGATTGTATCATAAGCAAGGGAGAAACAGGATGAAGGCAAGTGTATTAAAACGATTTCTTGGCAAGCTCTCCGAACAATTTCGTCCAGGGGATTCGCTGACTCACCGTGTGACATTACTTGAAGATGAAGTAGAGCATTTAAGTAGATTAAATCGTAAACTGGCCTTTCAGGTAGAGATTCTTCTGTCAAGGCAGTCCAAAGACAATGAAGAGAAAACATTCAAAAAACGCATTGCCTAATCTGAAACCTTTTGTGTGAAGTCTCGTAGTAGACCATGACAAGGATTCGAGGTTTGCAATGAAGAGAGACAACACAGAAGAGCTAATCCAACAGCTGTTGGATCTTTCCTTATCCCATGAAGAGAAAACTTCTTTTGAGAGGAGGCTGGAAAGCGATGCCTTGGCCCGTGAGGAGCTAAATCGTTATCGTAAGGTTCTGGAAGCCCTGGATGCTTTGGAAAGTGTTGATCCTCCTGTTGATTTTACTGCAAGAGTCATGAGTGCCTTGCCTGAGGTTTCCTTTCAGGAAAAAGGCAAAATCCCCGAGTCGGAAAGTGCAATTCTGAGTTTGAAAAAATTGTTTCCCTGGGCAGGTGGAGCAACGGTTCTGGCTGCATCTTTTGCTATAGCTCTGGTTGTGTTTCAAAAGGACTCTCCCCAGATGGAGAAAAGACCGGAACTTTTTACCCAGGCATTTGAGATAGCGGCATCCTCCAAAGCATCTGAGACAGCATCAGGCACTTCAGAACGAAAAGGCACAGGTTTAAAATCTGCGCCAACTCTGGTGGCTAAGGCCAGTCTTGAGGTTTTGGAAGGGGTTGTCAAGGTTAAGAAGAATAATGGGGAAGTGCTTCTGGTTCGTCGCGGAGAACTCAACGAACTTGATTTTCAGGATGAGATTGAAACCGGGTATCACGCAACAGCCAGGATCGTATGGCCTGAGGATGATGTAAAACTTAATCTAAAATCCAGAACCAGGGTACAGGTGGCTCAGAATTCTATCCGTCTTCATCATGGGGATACCTGGGTTCATGTTTTGAAAAAAGGCATGCATTTTGAGGTTCAGACTCCTAATCTGGTAGCAGCGGTCAGAGGCACCATGTTTGCCACTAATGTAAGGTACTCCACTTTTGGGGTACAGCAAACATTGTTTGACAGGCTTAGTGCTCAGGAAATGAGTACGGATGCACTGGAATCAACCCATTCCCAGTTGCAGAAGGCCTTGGGGTTTGTACATGGAATGCAGGATGTTTCCTTGTCTGATCCGATGTATCGCTCTTCTGAGGTCAGTGTTTTTGAAGGTGTGGTAGAGGTTTCTTCCCTGGTTGGAGACGATCAATCTGAAATGCTGTTTGCCGGTGACTCTGTGGCCCAGGTTTTAAATGGGCTGTCTCAGAAGCAGGATATTGAACCAAGAGTTTGGTTGCGCTGGAAAAACGAACTGGATACAGAAGGCATTGTTTTAGCTCCTGAAGCTGTTCAGGCATCTACTGCTCCAGGTCTGATCCCATCTGATTTGGAGATCAAACATGAAATTATGCCTGTAGAATCTTTTGAACGGGATTTTCAGGAATAGGGTCTTTGTAGTACACTTGTGCCCCTATGCAATCGAATGATCTTTGGAAGCAATCAGATGCAATTTGTGTCATTGGCGCACCAATAGGTATTGCCTCATCCACCATGGGGGCCTCATTAGGCCCTGATGCCATCCGGCTGGCTGGCCTGCACAGGCATCTTAACCAGCTTGGGTATACTGTTATAGATGAGGGAAATCAAAGTGCCCTTGAGGAAACCTGGCCGCCTATTTCCTTTCAAACAGGCAGCCTGCGCTACCCGGACGAGGTGGCCACCTTTTTGAAAATTCTTAAGGATCGGGTTTATGCAGCTCTAAAGAAAAAGCTCATTCCTCTGGTTCTGGGTGGGGATCATTCCATTGCTGTTGCCTCTTTGGCTGCTGTTGGCAAATATTACAGGGAGTTAGGTATTACCCCCGGCCTTATCTGGTTTGACGCTCATGCAGATTTGAATGTGCCTGAAACTACCCCTAGTGGAAATATTCATGGAATGCCTCTGGCAGTTGCATTAGGTCGTGGTGACAGCCGCCTTACCAGTTTTTTTGAAGGTGGATTCTGGGATCCTTCCAGAAGTGTGTTACTTGGGGTTCGTAGCGTGGACGAGCAGGAAGCCCAGATTGTAAAAGATTTGGGTATCCGTGTTTTTACCATGAAGGACATTGATGTCAAAGGTATGGTGACCTGTGTCAGAGAAGCTTTGGATATAGCATCACCAAACAAAGAACCAATTCATGTAAGTTTTGATGTGGACGGTATTGATGCTAGAGAGGTTCCTGGTACTGGGACACCTGTGCATGGAGGGGTTAGCTACCGGGAGGCCCATTTGTTTCTGGAGCTTCTGGCCGAGAAGGAAATTCTTGGCAGCGTGGATATGGTTGAGGTGAATCCCCTATTGGATCACGGAAATAAAACAGCTGAGGTGGCTGTCAGTATGTTGTGTTCCGCATTTGGCAAAACCATATTTTAATCCTGTCATGTATCTGTCTTTTTTTTTTGTTATTTCTCCAGTCTGAATCTGATTCAGTTCTATCTGGATTGGGGGCAGAAAGCTGAGTTGAGCCAGTACTGGCTGTTAACAGTTTTACCCGCTGCCTGCCTTGCCAGGCATTTGATCAGCCATCAGAAAGACCTGAGCCGCATTGGTCCTCTGATTTTGGTTTTGTACGGAATAGTATTTGTGCCCATGATGCCATTGGGAATGGCAATACATCTGAGTGAATGGTATGAGCTATCCCGTTTGCCAGAAAAATTTCTGGTGGCTAACGGTATAGCTTTTTTGGCATTGGGCATCAACCTGTTATGGTTTAGTGCCCAGTATGTGATCCGAGCCAGACACAATAAAAACCGGATCTGGATTGAGCCTCTTTGCCTGGCACTGGCCTGGGGTAGTACCAATGTATCTGGATATTTGTCGGTAGTCCCTGGTTTGCCCTGGTTATTACTTCTTATCCTGGTTTTTGTGCTTTGTAGTTTTAGAAGTATGACGGTAACTGGCAGGGTTTTTATCGGTGACGGTTACATGGGGCTGGTTCTTTGGCCAGCAATGGCAATTTTGAGTAAATCTCAGGTGGAGCTGGCATTTTTACCATATCTGGTATGGTATCTATATCAATGTCTGGCTCAGATGAGGATATTGTATGAGCCAACCCACCAAAGAGATGAGAACACAGGGTTTGTCATATTTCTCATTCTATGTTTTTTGACAGGCAATGGGTTTGTGAATTACCTGGAGTCCTTTCCCGCTGTTTTGTTACTCCTGTGTGTGGTAACCAGAGTCGCCGACACTCAGACTGATATCCTGTTTACAGTTATAGCAAGTCTTGGGGTTACCTGGTTTGGTTCACTGAATCTGCCCCATATTCTTTTGGTGTATACCACCGTTTTGGGATTTTATCTGTGTCTTAGCCTTTTGTTTCAGTTTCGCACCATAAAAATTTTGCGAGCATCCCTGGTGGCAGGACTATTAGTATATCTGAATTTTCAGAAACCGCCCGAGAAACCGGAAACAGACACCATGAAGTTTGAGGCGAGCTTGCTGGAATTGGATACGGGATGGCTTTTAACCTACAGGGCCATGATTCTGGCTCGTTCTTTGCCACTGGAAAACTTTCTTGTGGAAAGGGAAGATTCACGCTGGATCTATTGCAATCATTTTCCGGCTATTTCCAAGGACAACCACACAATTTTTGGTGATGTAGATGGATCGGGCCGATACGATATCAAAGGTCCCTGTGTTCCCTTCAATCGGGGGTTTATCCCAAATTTTCCTGCTGATGCTACACATATTGCCATGCAGCTGGCCCGTCCATATCAAATCAATGCCTACACGGATTTGATCCGAAACTTAAATCCTAATATTGTGGGCGGGTATCTTATTTTATGGGAACCCATGTTGCGAAATGGCATGGTTGTAGATCGTCTTTTGCCGGCATTCTGGCAAAAATTTCCTCATGCCCAGGTTCTGATTTTTAATCATCTGGTTATCGTTTTTTCTGGGCTTGATACCAGATTGCCCAAGCAGCACGAACTTGACTGGTATCCCAGGATTGCCCTGGAAAGTCTTTTGGGGCTAATGGAGAATTCCCCTGTGAAACTCAGGGAACTACGCCAGGCTCTCTTACTTACCCAGATGAGATTTTTACCACCGTTTCCTTCACAGAAACTACAGAGTCTGGCCTTGGATTTATACTATGAAGAACTGGATGGGCTGGCTTTGAGGATTGCTAGACAGGGTCTTGAGGATGATTCATTAAGCCCGGTGCTTCGTTATCTGGAGCAGATTCTGTTAAAAAAGGAAGAAACGGGGCTTAAGCAGCAGTTGCAGGTATGGTGCAGCGGGATTGATCCTGGACTGGATCTGGCACAAAAACAGCTCTTTACCAGAGCATGGTTGCGACAGGAGTTTTCTGGGTGCAGACCCCATTCCCTAGACAATACGCCCTACGCTCTAGCTGCTCACGCCCTGATGTTAAAACAGCACCAGAAACTTCCCGGTTATATTGATCAGATGCTTCAGACAGTGCCATCCTCCTGGCAGGCCTACTGGCAGAGTAAAAGCCTGGAGGCTATTGGCAGGTACCGAGAAGCATCCCTGGTGGATTCGGCCATGTTTACCAGATTTGACTGATGGAAATCCTTGATTTGTCTTCCATAAACCTCATAGCTTCCTGGTAACTGATTCTGTTTTCCGATGCAAGCTGCAACAAGGAGTCATCAAGACCCACACAGGATTCACCGTTGGAATCTCGCAATAACTTCTGCAAATCATCCAATCCGGCTGGGTGAAGACAGTTCTGAATCACAGAATTGTTGAAAAAATACTCAACGGCGGGGATCTGTTCTCCTTCATCTACCGTGTTTACAAGCCTAAGATGAAGGGAAGCCACGAGAGATCTCTGTAACAGTTTGGTGTAGATGCCTACATGGGCCTGGGGAAACCCCCCAAAAATCTTTTCAAATGCATCCCTGGTGGAAGAGGCATTGGTTTCAAGAAAGACCAGGGTTCGTGAGGAGGCAAGATGCAAAAGATTTTCTGATCCGGGATAGTCTGGCATTCTGGCAGTATATAAAACATCCACATCCTCACGGTTGATATGTCGAACGGCCTCTTCATAACTAGTGAAACAGACACCGGAGGCCCTTTGTGAAATGAGAGATTTTTCACTGTGGAGGGGATATTCGATCTGGTCCTCAAGACTAATCACACTTTTAGCAAAATGGCGGTTGATATAGGCCAGAATACTTAGAATGGTCAGGCTTTTCCCAGAGGACGAGGGGCCACTGACTAAAACCAGTCCACGGGGAAGTTTGGCTATACTTTCCAGAAATTGTCCCGGCAGGTTTAAGGAGTGGAAGTCAGGAATGGAAGAGCGCATTCTTTGAATTACGGCTTCCACACCCTTGCGGGAACGGCTTAGATAAATCTTGTAATGTTCTCTTTCGTCACAGGGCATGGAAAGCTCAAGATGTCCAAACCTCTGAAAACTGTCGATCTCATTCTGACTAAGATGGGGAGACACAAATTCCTGGATGTCTATGGAGCCGAGTTTGTAATTGGTACACTTACAAAGAATGCTGTTGACCCTGGCCATGGGTACGCTATCCACCCTAAGATGCAATTGACTGCCTCCAAGGGCCCGAAATTCCTTAAGAATTTCCTGAAAGCGGATTCCTTGTTCATGGGAATAATCACTTCTTTGTATGGGATGAAAGTCCAGCCGAGAATTTGAGGCAGGATGAGCAAACAGTGCGGAAGGATTAAGGTTATCTAAGGAGGCAAGCTGCTCGGCTATATGGAACCGTTGCAGATCATACTTGCTGTAAAGAGAAAAGAGCGACTCCTGTCTTAACTGGGACAACTGTTCCAGAATCATGGCCGCGTCTTTATGTGAAGATTCCACAAGAATTGTATAGATACCCAAAACCCCGGGCAACCCAAAGTCTTCCAGGGTTTTGTGAATCCAGTAACTTTGTGATTCAGAGTGACTGTGCACCAGCCTCAGCATGGGTAAAACAGTCTGTTTGCCCATATGAACCAGGGATTCAGCAGCTTTTGAGCGAATGACCCAGAACTCGTTGTCAAAGCAGCGCAGTAGAATATGAATACTGCCTTCACTGCCAATTTTGGCTATGGCTTCCAGAGCCTGAAGACGAACATCTTTGGCCTCATGATTTAACAAACTTTCCAGTCCAGTCAGGGCACTGGAATGCCCAAGTTTTCCAAGAATACGACAGATCCAGAACAGCTCCTCTTCCATTGCCGATTCCATGCGTTTTAACAGGGGTTGTATAGCCAGATTTCCCATGGAATAAATACAGTCAGCAGCATGTTTTCTCAAATACCATATAGGATCAGTAAGCATGGTGATCAGACTAGCGATGGCATTGTTTGACTGAATTTTTGCAATGATACTAATGGTCTGATAGCGCAATTCAGGATCCGATTTTTTTAGACAGACTTCCAGATGAGACAGATATTTTTCCTGGGCGTTTTCATTTAAAATCTGGGCTGCCCAGTATCTTGCAGCCCGGCTGTCCCCTTGAAGGGCTTCAATCAGTGCCAGGGAGCAGTCCCTAGGATATTGCATGAGAATTTTAGAGGCCTGTGCCCGCAAGGACCAGAGATCACAATCTAAAGCCTGGATCAGAAGTGATACGGCTGAATCAGAACAGATTTCCTTAAGGCCGGTCAGAGCATAGGAGCGAATTTTTTCGTCATAGTCCAAAGAGAACAGAATGGTTTTGAATGTAGGAACGGCTTTTTCCTGAATAATGCTGCCTATCAGCTTAAAAGCCCAGTACCTTTGATGATCCGTACCATTGCGCAACAATTCCTTAAGGGCGGGTACAGACTCGGCCTTCAGTTCCATCAAAATATTGGCGGCCTCCTGCCTTAAGGACCATAACGAATTGTTAAGTTCCCTGACCGCAAATGGAATACAAGAGTTGTCACGGATAGAAGCCAGACTTCTTAAACAGAAAACCCTGTCTTCATGTCCAAAATGTTCGTAATTTTCAATCAGATGAGGCACGGAGCGAACCCCGGCTTTGGAAAGAATCTGAATGCACCAGTAGCGGATATGATTATTTTCACTTCTCAGGTTTTTGATAAGCACTGGAAAAGCATAATTCAGTTGCCGTACTAAAACATCGGAGGCGAGTTTCCTTGCCCTCCAGACCTTGTGGGACAAGCACTCAACCACTGCCTCAACCATTTCCCGCTGCATTGTATCCGAGCCCAGGCCAATCAGAGTTTCTTTAATTAAATTCCAGTCATTGGATTTGAGTTTATCTTTAAGGTCTTGCATTAAAATTCCTCCAGGGAAATCATCTTAACATGATAAAAAGCCTCATAGAACTGTCATTTATGCAAGGTCTCATGCCGAAAACAGAAAATGATGCAAAAAGGTTGTAAGGACAATGAGGAATGGTTATGAATGTGAAGAAATCTCTTCAAATGGTAATGTTACTGATTGCAGGAGCTGGTATCGGTGAGGCATCAGGTCTGGCAAGAGTAAATCCCGAAGATTTCCAGGTGGATGCCTATGAAAATCGTTCCTACTGGGAAAAACCTTTAGCTCCCGAAGCATTGGAAGAGGATCTGACTCCTGTAGATACTTATCTAAACCAGAAATCCCCACAGCCCAGACTGTTAAAAATTGACCCAATTGATGAGTTAGGTCTTAGCCCGGAGGAAACCACAAGGGCCAGGCTTCATGTACTGGAAGCCAATCTTCTGGCTTATCTGGAAGAGCAGTTGCCTGAAGTGGCTGGCTTAAGAACAGAAAATGAGGGGTTTGAATTTGAGGTAAACCATTACCTGAAATTACGCAGGGCCGAGTTAAAAGAAGTTTATTTGAAACTTGAGTCCATGGAAGAAAAACGCAATAAGTTTGCTTCAGCCAGACAGGCAGATCTTGATGAGGTGAAGCAGGCTATCCGCCGTTATTATGAAGAGATTGATCTGCATCTGGAGAGCCCAAGTTCAGCGTATAACGATGATTTTGTAATGCACCGTAAAAACCTGATCCGTAAATTGATGAAAAAAGAGCTGGCCCTTACAAGAGATTTTCGCTCCATGAACTATGAGCCAATGGATAGAATCGATAAAAATATACAGTTTTTGAAAAATCGCAGGGATGAGTTACTTGAGCAGTCCAAAAACAGGTCTTTCCCATTTGTAGTTCGTAAAATGGAGATGATTGAAAAGAACAATGCCAGAATCAACTATCTGGTTTCAAGATTGCCTGAAGAGCCTCTGATGCAGGTGAGGGAACTTTTATCCAATATTCGCGGATTAAAGACTAGCCTCGCAAAACTGGATGAAAGCAGCTCAAAATCCCAGGCACAAAAGTCATTGGCCGAGGATGTCAGGTTTGAGCAGGAGTATTATGCAAGGCTGAGGGAACATGATGCCCGCCAGACAGAAGAGGCCCACAGGCTTAAACAGTTAAATCAGTCCCTTTCGGCTACAAACCATTCCATGTCCAATCTGGTTCAGGATTTAGAGAGCCGCAAAGAGAAAGAAAATAAGGCAAATCAGGACCAGGAAAACAAGAAGTCAAACTTTATCTACATAGTTCCAATGAATGAGAATCAGGAGTTAATTGCCCCATCAAAGCCATCCCCTCAGGTACAGATGCTTCCATCCCAGCCTGCCCGTGATATGAGCAGGGTAATGGTTCCTTCCCGCATGCCAAGCGCCCCGGAGTTGCAAAGCATTGACAACCTCGCCTATGAAGAGGAGTCCAGCCAGAAACAGGTTCGACTTCCCCAGGGTCCTATGCCAGGTGCTCCAGAAAGAGCCCAGCCCGCCAGCGAAATCAGTAAACCAGCTAAGGTTCAGCAGCCTGCTGCCCAGGCAGTAGAAGAGCCAAAGCCTAATAAGCCTGTCGTTACAGTGGAAGCTACGGAAACAACCAGGCCCGTGACTCCAAAACTCAGTGTGCCAGTCGGGTTTGGTGATGCCGATGATTTTGCTCTAGGTATCAGGGATCGTTAGTCTAGCGTTTTCTTGTACGGTTGAAGTTGTGGTAGCGGTGAAAGCTGTGTTCCACAAACTGTAGAATTTCAGTACACCAGGATTTGAATATCATGGCAATGTCGTCTGGAGAGCCCTTTTCAGCGACAAGGCTTTCAAAGCAGGCGGGGACAGTGGCTCGACGGGCCCGTTCCCTTTCCATGTACTTCTTGCAAAGGGCCAAAAAGTTTTTGTTGGTGGGCAGATTCTTGCACATGAGGTTAAAGCGTTCCTCCTCATCGGCTTCGTCTGCCATTAACTTCCAGAAAACACTGAATATCTCGTAATGCGGCTCTCCGAATATGTAGGAAGAATAGCTGATTCTGACTTTCTGTTCCCCAAAGGAGTGAACCCCGGTGAACAGCTCATTTCCCAAAAACGCGGACATTTCACGGGCCAAGGACAAAGATTTACCTTTTTTTTCCACAATATATTTGGGAGAAAATACCTGCAAGATGACAATGTCCTCAAACTCCCAGAAGCTTTGTGAGTTTTTCAAGTAATAATATAACTTCAGGACATTGGACTCTGGAGCGTTACGGTTCAATTCAAGAAGAATCAAAAAGGCAACCTTTCGATTTTTGCTGACTGCAAAAAAGTCGACCAGACTTGTTTCGAGATCAAGGATATTCAGTCTGTATTCGGCAAATATCTGATAGTCATGTTCCAGCCAGCAAGTGCTGACATCAGACTGGTTCAATAAAGACTTGGGTACGGATTCAAGAACCTTTAGCTGTTCTTGAAACTGCGTGACAAATTCTTGCTTTTCCTCAGCGTATTGCCTTAGTCTGTCAATGGAGGACTGCTTTTCAGAAAATCGCACCTGATTGAGCTGAATTCTCAAATCCTCTACTGAGGCAGCAGGATACTGAAGCATATTCTGCAAAGTATTGTCCAGGTCCTGACTCTGCAATTCCACAAAACGCAGGGATTCTCTGATTTCAGACTCTGTACTCTGAATCTGCTTTTTTAAAATTTCCTTGCCATGAAAGCCAGTCAAAAGCTCCTTGGCCAGTTTGATAGATAGGTTGTGCAGTGCCATTGGTACCAAAAATCCTTAGCGTAAATGATGATGCCTGATGGTACTATACTAGCCTTGGGGTGGTTTTCGCATCGTTTCCTTGCAAGATGACAACAAACGATGGTTCAGACTGCCCGAAAATGGCGTATTTTGTGTGAAACTTGTGGGGGATCATTTCGCTTGACAGACACTAAAGAGGTGATTAGTATATGGGCCAATTTTCTGAGAGTCTTCGCATGCTTGGGCTTCTGCCTCAGGTCGGCTTGACAATGGTTTTGTCAGTTCTCATGAGCACTGGTGCCGGGGTCTATCTGGATCGGTGGTTAGAGACAAACCCTGTCGGGATACTGTCTGGAGTGGTTGTTGGTGTGTTAGCGGGCTTTCTGGGAAGTTATCGACTGTTGATGCGAGGTTTGGCAGATGGAAAAGCTGAAGAGCGAAGTTAAGACGGATTTGCTTCGAATTCAGCTCGTCCTGAATTTATTGACCTTGTTTGCCTACAGAGATCCTCTGATCCATCTAGGGCTGGTTGCGGGCGGACTTTTGTCCTGGTGGAATTTTTGCCAGATGTACTGGTCGGCGGCTGAGCTTGCCCCTGGGGATGTGACAAAAATCAAGGGCCAGGCATTCCGGCAGACAGTGGGAAGACTTTTTGTGGTTGCCGTGGCAGTGTCCTTGATGATCGGTTCCGGATTTGTTAATCCGTATGCTGTGTTTGTGTCCCTGTTCAGTGTTCAGGTGGCAGTGATGATATCCGTGTTTCGTGCTCGATTCTTTACGATGAAAACAGGCTCTTTGGAAGAGCTGGCCTAGCAGGAGCAAAGAATGAATATTGGCAAAATTGAGTATTATGAGATTGGCTTTATGGAGTTAACCAAAGTAGCCACCCAGGAAAGCTATCTCACTACAATCACAAGCAGGGATGCTCACGCTCTGGTGGCAACCTATCTGCTTGTGATGGTTCCTATGGTTTTTGTCGGTTGGCTGGTTGGAAGAAATGTGCGTCTTATTCCTACTCCGCTTCAGCTTGGTCTGGAATTGATTGTGGGATTTGTAGACGAGTTATGCAGAGATTCACTAGGAAAAAGCCTTGGAAGAGCATTTACTCCATTCATTGCAACCATTTTTATTTTTGTGGCTCTTTGTAACTACGCAGGAATTTTCTTCTTCACTGAGCCGACAGCTGTGGTGAATACACCCCTGGCCCTTGGGCTTTTAGGTTTTGCAATTGCCTTGTATCAGGCCTTTAAATATAAGGGTGTATGGGGTTACATGAAAGAGCTTGTTATGGAGCCTATTCCAATTATCATGTTTCCTCTGAACATCATTGGAGAGTTGTCTAAAATTGTCTCCATAAGCTTTCGTCTTTTTGGAAACATCATGGGTGGGGCAATTATCATTGCAGTAGTGGGTGGATTGGTCAAACAGATTCTACTCCCAGTGGGACTGAATGCGTTTTTTGGTGGATTTGTTGGGACGATTCAGGCATTTGTATTCATGATGCTAACCCTCACCTACATCGCGATGAATGTAACGGTTGAAGAGGAAAAGGTGGCATAAGATGGATTTCTCACAGAATTCAGCAGAAATTGTGCAGGCAGCTATGCTGGCATCGGCCGGAATTGCCATGGGTTTTGGTGCCATCGGGGCTGGAATTGGCGAGGGGCTTGGGGCAGCCAGTGCGGCTCAGGCAGTGGCCAGACAGCCAGCAAAAAGTTCAGAAATTTTAACGACAATGCTGATCGGTCAGGCTGTGGCTGAATCATCGTCCATTTTTGCTCTGGTAGTGGCAATGCTTCTGGTATTTGTAAATCCCTTTACACCTACTGATATCAACATGTGGGCCATAGTGTGTGGCTGTTTTGCCTCAGCTTTTGCAATTGGAATCGGGGCAATTGGTGCAGGCATTGGTATGGGTATGTGTGGGGCAAAGGCTAATGAAGCAGTAGGTCGTCATCCCAGCGCCAATACTGATGTAACATTTTTATTGTTGATTGGCTCGGTTGTAGCAGGGAATCCAGCGGTTTTTGCCTTGGTAGTTTCTATGGTTATCCTGTTTGGAGATCTTTACAGCGGAGCACATTCCCTGTCCCACAACATGTCTGTCCTTGGTGCCGGGCTCTGTATGGGCTTTGGTGCAATCGGATCGGCAATCGGCTGTGGTTACCCAGGGGCTGAAGCATGTACAGCGGTGGCGAAGAACCGCCGTGGACGGGGGGCTTTTATGAATTTAATGCTCATAGGACAAGCCGTAACATCATCAACCGTCATTTATGCACTAGTGGTTTCCCTGGTTTTAATATATGTAAAATAGTGGATTTTTCGATTGACTACATTCTAAAGGAGGATGAAATGGTCGGACAAGAAATTACAATGGCTCAGGCTGTAGTTCATGGATGTGCGCTTATGGGTGCAGGAATTTGTATGGGTCTTGGCGCGATTGGGCCAGGCATTGGAGAAGGTTATGCTGCTGGCAAGGCCGTAGAGGGAATTGCTTTGAATCCAGCTCAGGCACCACTTTTGACTCGTTCCATGCTGATTGGTCAGGCTGTGTCTGAGTCAACGGGTATCTATTCGCTGGTAATTGCCTTGTTACTGATTTTTCGCTAAGAAGACAAAATCATTAGATTGCGTGTTTACATACCGGGAGGAGATTTCTTCCCGGTCAACTATGGATTGACATGATAAACATTAATATAACTTTACTGATTCAACTGGTGAATTTTTTACTGGTGTATTTCCTGTTGAAGAAGCTGTTTTTTGAGCCATTGCTTGAAATGATGGATCGCCGTAAGTTGAGGCTGGACTCCCTGAGTTCGGGATTTGCTTCTGAGAAGGCTGAATTGGCTGCCCTGGAAAAAGAATATCAGGAAAAGTTGGCAGTGTATCTTGGACAGGCCAGTGCGATCAGGGCAGAGGCTAAAGCGGATGCGGAAAGCAAGATTCGTCTGGAGCTTGAACAGGCAGAGGCAGCAGCGGAAGCTGAGTTCTCTAAGAGAAAACAGGCTGTGGATGAAGAGATGGAAGCACTTAAGGCTTCCTTGAGCTCTGAGACAGCCGGATTTGTGAAGTCAGTGGTTGCGAAGTTTGCATGATTAAGGAACTGAGGTGAGATCGTGAAAAACTTGATATTGGCTACAGGTACAATGTTTGTCTTGTGTCTAAAGCCATTTGCTGATTCTTCCAGTGAAGCATCATCCATAACAGATATGATGAACTCCAGTGCCTGGAATGAGGGCATGGCATGGTTGAACTTTTTTATATTCATTGCCTTGGGGTATCGTTATCTGTTTGTACCGGCATTAAAGTTTCTGGATCAGTCTATTGCACAGATTCAGCTGAATCTGAGCCAGGAAGAGTTGGAAAAGAAAAGGCTGGTACAGGAGCTGGAATCAGTACGAACCCGGCTTTCCTCAGTTGATGCGCACGGGTCTTCGTTACTTGCTGAGGCGAAAGAGGATGCTAAAAGACTGTATCAGCAGACCTTGGACAAGGGTCAGGAAAGGCTGAAAACTGTGCATAGCCGCATGGAGGCAGAAGTAAATTCCTACGAGGCCCAGTCGGTCGATAACTTGAAAAACTGGTGGGTTCAGACATTGTTATTAAAAAGTTGTGAAGACCTAAGCACAAGCTCAACATCACTGGATGCATTTCAGAAGAAAATGCACTCGTCTGTATCCCAAGGGGGAAATCATGCAGCGTGAAATGAAACTCGCAGGCAATTATGTCAGTGCATTGATTGCAAGTCATGAAGACAGGGATCTTCTTAAGTTGACGGAGGATCTGGAGGCACTAAGTGCCCTTTGGCAGTCTTCAAATGAACTGAGGGATGCCCTGAGTTCTCCTAACATTCCCCATGCAAATCGGCAGGCAGTGCTGGAAGCAGTGACCGAGAAGCTAGGTTACACAGCCAAGCTTAAAAACCTGGTGAAGCTTCTGTTTAAAAACCGCAGACTGTCATTACTTCCACTCATGGTAAATGAACTTGAGACAAAGGTGGACAAAAAGCTGAAGCGCAATCATGCCACAATTGAAACCGCCTTGGAGCTTGACTCTAAAAGCAGGGCAGATTTGGAAGCCACAGTTAAAGCACGATTGGGTACAGAGGTGACATTGAAGTGGAAGGTAGACCCACAGTTAATTGGTGGGTTTGTGATTCAGGTTGGATACGATGTATATGATTGCAGCGTTCAGGCTCAACTGGATGCACTGACGCATAGACTTACAGCCACTACAGTGGTAAACAAAGCTTGATTGAGCCATAAGATTGTAAATACAGGACGGATAACATGCGCATGAAACCAGAAGAAATTACAAAAATCATCAAAGGGCAGATCGAAAACTTTGAAGTTGCTGCCATCCACAAGGAAGTCGGATATGTCACTGCACTAGCTGACGGTATCGTGACTATCCATGGACTGGAACAGGCCATGGTTGGAGAGCTTGTAAGTTTTGGACAAGATCTCTACGGGATGGTTCTGAACCTTGAAGCCGGGTCCGTCGGGGTATCCCTTTTTGGTGATTCAAGCAAGGTTAAAGAAGGCTCAGAAGCCAGAACTACAGGCAAGGTAATGTCTGTACCAGTGGGCCCTGAAGTTTTGGGCAGGGTTGTAAACCCAATTGGTCAGCCAATTGACGGTAAGGGCCCGCTACACACTAAAAAGACCAGGCCAATTGAAAGAATTGCAGCCGGGATTGTAGACAGGCAGCCCGTGAAGGTTCCTTTACAGACCGGAATTAAGGCCATTGATTCTATGGTTCCAATCGGAAGGGGACAGCGGGAACTTATTATTGGGGACAGGCAGACCGGAAAGACAGCAGTAGCCCTGGATGCAATTATTAACCAGAAAGATACAGGGGTTAAATGTATCTATGTGGCGATTGGACAGAAACTGTCTACTGTGGCCAATGTGGTTGCGACTCTGGAAGCGGCAGGTGCTATGGCCTATACAACCGTAGTGGCATCTAGTGCGGCTGATGCGGCACCATTGACATACATTGCTCCTTATACTGGGGTAACCATGGCAGAAGAGCTGATGTATGAGCACAAGGCTGATGTATTGGTCGTCTATGATGATTTGTCAAAACATGCGGTTGCCTATCGTGAGTTGTCCCTGTTATTACGAAGACCCCCAGGACGGGAAGCTTATCCAGGTGATGTGTTTTATGTGCATTCCAGACTTCTAGAACGAGCTGTGAAGCTAAGTGATGATCATGGTGCTGGTTCAATTACAGCATTGCCCATTATTGAAACTCAGGCATCCGATGTTTCGGCCTACATCCCAACCAATGTAATTTCGATTACTGACGGACAGATTTATCTGAGTGTGGATTTGTTTAACTCGGGACAGAGACCAGCAATTGATGTGGGTCTTTCTGTATCGAGGGTGGGCGGAAGTGCCCAGAACAAGGCTATGAAAAAAGTTGCTGGTACCTTGAGGCTGGATCTTGCCCAGTACAATGATCTGGCTGCATTTGCCCAGTTTGGCTCAGATCTGGATGAAGCTTCTCAAAGGCAGTTGCGTCGAGGGGAAAAAACCCTGGAAATTTTGAAACAGTCCCAGTTTAAACCAATGGAAGTGAGCCGTCAGGTACTGATTATTTATTTGGTGACCAATGGTATGCTCGATGATATTCCCACTAAGGAATTGCGCCGGTTTGAAAGGGAATATTTGGAATATCTGGATCTGAAGTATGCAGATTTTTTGAAAGAATTTCGTGAAAAACGCGAGTTGACTAACGAAATTCGTGAAACTCTTCATAAGACAGCAGATGCGTTCCGGGCTGAGTTCAAAGCGAAGTTAGGCTAAGGTACCCGGGGGTTAACATGGGTCAGGGTAAATCAAGAGAGATTCGTACCAAGATCAAGAGTGTAAAAAACACTCAGAAGATCACTAAGGCAATGAAGCTGGTTTCAGCCTCAAAGCTTCGCAAAGCCGCTCAGGAGATCGAAAAACTTCGGCCATATATGCAGGCTCTCTCACAAATGTTTTGTGAACTCGATCAGGGGCATGATTTGTCGGATCGTGGTACTGGCAATAAGGCCATAGTGGTCGTATTTGCCGGTGAACGGGCCTTGTGTGGCAGTTTTAATGTCAGTGTAGTGAAAAGTGGTATTGCCTTGGGTGAAGAACTCACAAAAGAAGGTTATTCTGTCCAGTATGTGGCTATTGGCAAAAAAGCTGCTGAGGGATTGAAGAATCGTGGTCTGACTGTCTTAAGGCAGTTTAACCTTACACAGGTGATTCCTAGTGTGGAATTTTCCAGGGAAATTTCAGCATATCTGGAAGATTTGACTGTTTCAGATGGAG
>JACFNL010000045.1:19144-27362 GCA_019454875.1 Candidatus Cloacimonadota bacterium
CCAAGGTGGTAATGGCTTATACAGAGTTCAAATCGGCTATGTCCAAGAAACTGAAATCGGTTCAGTTTTTGCCATTTGATCCCAGGCAGTTCATTTCAAATGAGACGCAGCAGGCACCAGTGCAGCAACATTCCTTGTATGAGCCGTCCCGCAGTGCTGTGATTTCTGAAATCAAGGAACAACTGCTGAAGGGTCTTTTGCACCAGTGTTATATGGATTCCCTCGCAAGCGAATATGGCTCCCGAATGGTAGCTATGGATAATGCATCAAGAAATTGTAAGGAACTTACGAATAAGCTTACCTTGCGCCTCAACCGCGAACGGCAAGCCTCAATCACCCAGGAGATCGCTGAAATTGTCGGCGGGGCCGCTGGATTACAGTGATCAAGGAGAGAGACATGAGCAATATTGGCAAAGTACTGGCAGTGATTGGGCCAGTTGTGGATGTTAAGTTTGAAGACAATCAGCTGCCTGAAATTTACGAGGCGCTTGAAATTATTAATCCATCAGATAACTCAAGATTGATCTGTGAAGTGGCACAGCACCTTGGGGACAGTGTAGTTCGTTCCATTGCTATGACTGCAACAGAAGGTCTGAAGCGTGGAATCGATGCAAAAGCTCTGGGTGCACCCATTACGGTTCCCGTTGGTGAGCCTGTGCTGGGCAGAATCTTGAATGTGCTAGGAGAGGCCATCGATAACAAGGGTTCGGTTCAGGCTAAAACAAGCCTGCCAATCCATAGAAATCCTCCTCCCCTTACAGATCTGTCAACCAAAAAGGAAGTTCTGGAAACGGGAATCAAGGTGGTGGATCTTTTGGCCCCATACCTTAAGGGTGGAAAAATCGGTCTTTTTGGTGGTGCTGGAGTAGGTAAGACCGTAATTATCATGGAGCTGATTAACAACATTGCCAAGCAGCACGGTGGAAAGTCGGTTTTTGCTGGTGTAGGTGAACGATCCAGAGAAGGAAACGATCTGTATCTGGAGATGAGTGAATCCGGGGTTATCAATAAAACAGCTCTGGTTTATGGTCAGATGAATGAGCCACCTGGAGCGAGGTTGCGCGTAGGTCTGACAGGCTTGACACTAGCTGAGTATTTCCGGGACGAAGAAAAGGCTGATGTACTGTTTTTTGTGGACAATATCTTCAGATTTACCCAGGCTGGTTCTGAAGTATCAGCCCTTTTGGGACGATTGCCTTCAGCCGTAGGTTATCAGCCAAATCTGGCAACGCAGATGGGTGAGTTACAGGAGAGGATTACATCCACTAAAGAAGGATCCATTACCTCGGTTCAGGCCGTGTATGTACCAGCGGATGATTACACTGATCCAGCCCCTGCTACAACATTTACGCATTTGGATGCCACAACAAACCTGTCCAGAGCAATTGCCGAAAAAGCTATTTATCCTGCTGTGGATCCACTGGCTTCCACTTCTCGTGCTTTGGATCCACAGGTTGTGGGTGATGAGCATTATGAAGTTGCTCGTGGGGTTCAGCAGATTCTGCAAAGGTACAAGGAACTTCAGGATGTGATTGCCATTCTGGGTATGGATGAATTGTCAGAGGACGATAAGGCTCTAGTAGTTCGTGCCCGTAAAGTGGAGAAGTTTTTGTCTCAGCCATTTTTTGTGGCCGAGGCGTTTACGGGAACTCCAGGGGTTTATGTGCAGCGGGAAGAAACTGTTCGTTCTTTCAAGGAACTTCTGTCTGGGAAGTTTGACCATTTGCCTGAGCAGGCATTTTATATGGTTGGAGGAATTGAAGAGGCTGTTGCCAAGGCCGAAAAATTGAAGTCGAGGTAAATCATGCTGGATGAAATCACCGTAAAGTTTTTGTCGCCTGGATGCAAATTGCTTGAAAGTAAAGCTTTTAGTGTAGAGCTTATGGCTATCGATGGGGAATGTGAAATTTTTCCTATGCATGCCAATGCTTTTTTTCAGCTTGGAACGGGACGGTTGGTTTTGAAGCAGGGGACTACCAGTCACAAGTACACAGTTCATGGTGGAGTAGCTAAATTCACCGACAATGAACTTTTGGTTTTGTCTGAGAAGATTGTACCTGAAATCAAAAATTAGGCAGTATGTTACGCCGGACTTTTGTCCGGCGTATTTTTTATTCTAAAGGTGGGAATTATGATGCAGGATATGGGTAAGTTGATGCAGCAGGCCCAGAGGATCCAGTCCGAGATGCAAAAGAAGCAGGAAGAACTGGATTCCATGTCATTTACCGGCACAGCCGGTGGGGGAATGGCTGAGGCCTGTGTCAATGGCAAGCTTGAAGTAACACAGATTAAAGTTATGCCAGAGGCAGTGGATCCCCGTGATGTAGAAATGCTTGAAGATGTTATTCTGGCCGCCATTCAGGAGGCCCAGAAGAAGGCCAGAGAGAAAAGGGATCAGGAAATGTCCGGGGTAACCGGAGGCTTAAAGATTCCCGGCCTGTTTGGATAGTCTTGCAGCAGGTTTCCAGGTTGCATCATTTCCTGAATGTCTGTCAGGAAAAAATTGGTCACTATGAGTCTGCAACTCAAAGGTTATGGGCACTAGTCTCTACCGAGGATGTATTTTCCGGAGATGTACAGAATTCTCTGCTTCATCTGTTACAACTAAGGCAAATTGGTCTGGAAGGTTGGGTTCAGGCTCTTGACTGTCTCCATCGGGAGGCACTCGGCTTGAATCTGATAGTCAGCAGGGAAAAAATCCTCAGTGACCTTTTAGCACTGGATGATGCTTCATTATTGAGTTTAAAATCTGTAATCGAACAGATTCGCTTAAGTCTACAGGCGATTCAGAAAATTGAGCCTCAGTTAATTCAGTTTTGTACACAGGAAATTGAATCAATCAAAGGTGTCGCCAAACAGGCCGGCAGTAAACGGGCCATGATTAAGGCATACAATCAGACGATTAGTTCACCGATTAAAACAGCAGGTCTGTTCGAGAGAAGAAAATAGACCTTTCTTAAAAAGCTACCTTGATCTCGGTACTCAACCACAGATTGTCCTGCATGGTTTTTCCCATAAGCAGATAGTTGGAAATCTGATTCTGGTTTAGGTAATCCACCCAGTAAGCCCCGGTACTTAGACTCAGATCATTTTTGAATTTATGATTCCATTCCAGTCGCCCCAAAAGAAATTCCTCATTTTGCCGTAATGAGTTTTTGGTATTATCCAAAAGATGATGTACTGAGGCCTCAATGTTTCCTCTAGGGCTGTAATTTAGCTGCAAACCATATTGAAGCTCCTGATAACCAGAAAGCTCTCCTAAGAGTGAATTTCTCTCCCAGCTGATAACCTTTTGTGCAATCACCTGTCTGGTTTTTGGTAGTACCAGATGAAAATGAACACCGGCATCCCGCAAACCGGAGCGATAATCCAGACCAGTTTTAGTATGCCCCACCCAGGTATTGAGCCTGCTTCCCAGAGCCACTGACAGTTCATAGGCCTGCAATCTGGAGGCTGTCCCTCTGCCCATGGTCTTGTCAGTGTATTCAGAAAGTTGCCCAGAGATTCCTAACCGTTTTATTTCATGCTTAAAACTCAATCCACTGTGGTACTCGCGCCCAAGCAGGCGATTTTGTTTGTGACGGGTATAAAATGAAAACGGTATGCCAAACAGAAATGGAGATGTAATTCGGGCATGCAACCCATCAAACCAGCCCAGCTCCAAAGGTTTGTCATCCAGGTTTCCATAAATTACAATACCGTCCCGTAGTCCCGAAAGGCTGAGTCCAAGACCTTCTGTGAACTCCTGTCGGCCAAGAGCTACTTCGTTTAGAAATCGGGAGTTAAGTGTTCTGGAAAGTGAAAGTTCCTTAAGCACAACTTCCGATTCAGATTTTGAATTGACATCGTTGGAATGGCTGGTTCCGATCTGAGCTTTTACATTTACCTCAGAGGGTAGGGAGGTGTTGATGGTGGCCATAGAATACACATGATTTTTAGATTCCTGATTAACAATTGAGAACAGAAGCTCCTGAAGCCAGCCCTTGTCTACAGGTTCAGGAGTTTTATCTATAAATCCTCTGTGCCGGTTCGGGATGGCCGAACCTAAAATGAGTTCTGCTTCAGTGGAGTTTATCCCATAATCTGCCAGATCGTCCTGAACAGAAGCCAGGTTTTGATGCAAAAGTTCTATCTGGTCCGTAGTGAGTTTGAATTTCCCCTGATTCCATCCAGAAAATACGGAAGCAAAGAGAGAAGGCCCGGTTTGTGATTCACAATACGATGAGTCAGACATTATCGTTTCACACAGGGACTTTATGTCTGAGTTTCCATACAAGAAAGACAGGGTAGGCAGGATTACCACAAAAACAAACAAGAATCGGATCATTTTAAATGTATTCGGGATTTGCGAGAAACAAGTTGATACTGTTGAAAACTCATGCTTCAGGGTTTAGTATGATGCACCTATTGAAACGGAGTCTTTAATGCTGATTGATACAATTCGCAAGAAAATGAAGGTAATCATCTGGTTTATTGTGATTGCCTTTGTATTGTCTATCTTTTTTGTTGGTGCTGCCGGGTTTCTGGACAATTGGTCTGCTACACAGACAAGACCAGTTCAGGGAAGAGCAGACGATAATATGCCTGATCAGCTGAGTGGTTTACGCTCTGAGAAACCGGTGGCCCTGGTTCGGCATTCTTCCTTGGATGCAACAGTTACAGAAGGTCAGTTCCAGCGATTTGTTCTGGAGTCTGGAGTCATGGAGAGGCTAAAGAATCTGCCGCCAGCGTTTCATAAGTACATGATGCAGCAGGTAATGGACCAGCTTGTATCCGAGAAACTGATGTATCTGGAGGGCTCCAGTCAGAAGATGAGTGTCAGTTCTCAGGTTATGACCCAGATTGACAGTTTTAAACAAAGGGCTGGCAGTCCAGAGGCATTTGAGCAATTCCTGAAGTCCAATGGTTTTGCTAATGAAGCCGAGTTTGTAGCCTATCTTGAACCTAAGATGATGGCTGAGGCCGTCAGCATGCAGCTGTTTCGTAGCGTTGAGGTTGGTCAGGATGAAATTGAACTGTATTACAAGTTAAATGAGGATCAGTTCAAACGAAACGATGGAACGGTTGAACCCTTGAGCCAGGTTCAGGAACTGATTCGTATGGAGCTGGCTTCCAAAGTCAGTGATGAAGAGCTTTTGGCATATTATGAGAAGCACAAAGCCAGATGGCAGAAACCTCTGGTGATGGATTTGGAATTGCTTTATCTCTCCGCAACGGATCCAAAGGATCTAAACAGTGTTAGGGCTTCTGTAAGTGAATCCATGATTTTAGATTTTTACAATAAAAACACCCGCCGCTTTATGAGTGCGGAACGGGCTGAAGTGGCTCATCTGTTTTTAAGCCGCGATGAGTTATCGCAAAAACTGAATGCAGATGATTCGGAGCTTCTGAAGTATTACACAGAAAGACCTCAGAACTACATGCAATCAGAGGAAGTTAAGGCTTCTCATATTTTATTGCGCTTTGCAGATCACAAAACCGAAACAGAGACTCTGGACAAGGCTGAATTTGTGAAGCAGAAAATTCTGGTGGATGGAATGGATTTTGCTGAAGCAGCCCGGCAGTTCAGTGCTGATCCAGGCAGTAAGGAGCAGGGTGGTGATTTGGGCTTTTTCCCAAGAGGCATGATGGTTCCTTCTTTTGAAGAGTATGCCTTTACTGGCCCAATTGGAGTTGTATCTGAGCCAGTACGAACTGAGTACGGTTATCATCTGATTCGGGTGGAAGAAAAAAATGAGGCAGGGGTTAAGGCCTTTGATCTTGTGAAGGAACAGGTTTTAAAAGATTTCCAGTCTGAAATGGTTGGTGCCCAGGCAGATAAGATTCTGGACGATGCTCTGGCTTTGATCCGACAGAAGAAGCGCAGTTTTGAGCAGCTAGTTCAAGAGTTATCCCATGCTCCAAGCAAGGATAAGCAGGGTGTGGTAGGAATTGTGTTTCTTGGAGAAGGTAATGACGATTCCCAAATCAAGGAACTGTCTTCTGGTGGAGTGGGAATGGATGAGCCTGTTTTGACGGCTTTGAAACGCTTAAAAGCCGGAGAAGTATCTGATCTGGTTGAAACCAGACAGGGCTTTCATCTTTTGAAGGTGAATCGCAAACTGGACAGGGTGCAGTTACCTTTGGAGAAGGTGAAGGATGGGATTCGTGAGGATTTGGTGAAGCAGGTCATCAAGGCTCATTACGAGTCCAGAAAGAGTTCCGTAAATGAAGCAGTTAAGAAGGGTGCAGAAATTTCTACCTTGATGGAAAAATACCAGGATCTAAAAAGCAATTTATCCGGTCGTCCCTTGTCCGGTCTGATTGTGTCCTCCGATGTGGAGCAGAGTGTTGAGATCCAGTCACTTCTGGGTGAAACCTTGTTGTATTCAGGAAGGCTAGATACCCCGGTGATAGATGGAATTCGCTACTTGAAGCCATCCATGCCTGTTACAGCCGTGGAACTGGAAGATGCCACCGTTTTTGTTAAGGTCAAGGCTATTAAAGATGCTGAATTTAGCCCATTTTCTGAGGTTAAAGAGGAAATCCGTCAGGATATTACCTTAAAGGTCAATGTATCTGAAATTGAAGCAGCCTATGCCCAGGATCCACAAAAGTATATACAGCGGGGCAAGCTTGTGATTCAGCAGCTTGTATATCAGAGTGAAAGTGTTGCCAGGGAACAGGCAAAAATCATTAACTCAGGTGGTTTGAAATTTGAAGATGCAGGACGATCCAGCCTGAATCTGGACAAGGGTTCATTCAACCGAAATGACGGAAAAATTGAATTGTCTGATGCCAGTTTCTTTGACCAGAATGCCCAGGAGAAAATCCGGGCCTTAAATCCTGGTGAAATGAATCTGGAGCCGATTCGCTCCAATTTTGGATGGCACATTGTCAAAATGGTGGAGAAGTCTGAGGACAAATCAAGAACTCTGGAAGAAGTCAGAAATGAAATTCTTCAGGAGATTCAGAATCGCCGCCGCAGTGAAGTTGTCAGTAAGTTTATTACGGAACTGAGAAACAAGGCTGAGTTGATTCAGATTTATACGGAGAATCGCTGATGAGGAGTTTATCCCGTCCTGATAACGGTTTGCGTGCGGTGCAGATTGAAACCGGTGTCAATCGTTATGCAGAAGGCTCGGCTTTAATCAGTGCAGGTAACACCAGGGTCTTGTGTACCTGTTCGGTGGAGGCTGGTGTACCACCTTTTAAAAGGGATAGTGGGGAAGGCTGGCTTACGGCTGAATACAGTATGCTTCCTCGGGCAACACATACGCGCAATAATCGTGAGAGGTCCAAGGTTTCTGGAAGGACAATGGAAATCCAGAGGCTGATTGGTCGAGCCTTGCGCACAGTTTTAAATTTTAAGGCCATACCCAATCTTACCTTCACAATTGACTGTGATGTGTTGCAGGCCGATGGGGGCACTCGGACGGCTGCTATTACTGGAGCATGGGTTGCTCTAAGACTTGCCTGCAACAAGCTGATTCAATCTGGGAAACTGGAGACGGATCCAATCGTTTCGCAGGTGGCTGCCATATCCTTAGGTCTTGTGGATGAGAGGCTGTTACTGGATCTTGATTATGATGAGGATTCCCGTGCCAGTGTGGATGGGAATGTGGTACTGCTTAGGGACAGTGGTCTGGTAGAGATTCAGGCTACAGCCGAAAAAGGATCGTTACCCCTCTCTCTTTTGCCTGAATATGTATCCCTGGCCCAGAGCGGGATTCAGAAGCTTTTTGAAATTCAGGATCAATCAATCCGCTCCTCACTTTCCTGAATATGCAGAAGCTTCTGGTAATAGCATCTACCAATACTAATAAGGTCAGGGAATTTCAGACTCTTTTTTCCAAAGACAAGGATTTAAAAATTCTTGGGCTTTGTGATCTGGTGGATCACCCTGAGATTGTTGATGAAACAAGTGATACTTATGCTGGCAATGCCTTTTTGAAAGCGGATTACTGGTTTCAGAGGCTTCAGGTTCCCATTTTAAGTGATGATAGTGGACTTGAGGTGGAATCTCTGAATGGGTGGCCTGGGGTAATCTCGGCCCGGATTGCGGCTACAGATAAGGACTGCCGTGAAGCCCTGATTACAAGGCTGATTCAAAATGGACATTTTGGTCTTAGTGGGGCGAATGGGGCCAAGGCTCGATTTGTTTGTGTTCTGTGTCTGAGAGCTTCTGGTCTGACCCGTTATTTTGAAGGTATTTTACCCGGTACCATTCGTAACATTG
>JACFNL010000046.1:0-7575 GCA_019454875.1 Candidatus Cloacimonadota bacterium
GGCATTGGGCAGACCCTGCCGTACAGATGTACCGGCAAAACTGCCCTGGTCCTGGGGCTGGTACATTTTTCCAAATGGCTGGCATCCATTAGATAGGTTTTAGGATTTGGCTCAACCAGAATAGGTACTAGGCCAGCTTGAAACACTGCCAGAATGGTGGCAATATATGTGTTTGCTGGAACCAAAACCTCATCTCCCTCACTCATGTGTCCTAATTCCATAAATGCCATAAGGCTAAGAATTAAAGCATCTAATCCATTGGCAACACCTACACAATGGGATACACCAAGAAAGTCTGCAAACTCCCGTTCAAAACTTTCAACCTCTTTACCAAGAATCACCCAGCCGGAGTCCAGCACCCTTTGCAGAGCCCCGGAAAACTCCTGGCTATATTTCTGATTGATTGAGAGAAGATCCAAGAAGGGAACAGTAGCCATTTATGCCTGATTTCTTGGATTCAACACAAACAGACGATCATCTACCCAACGGCCATTAATCTGAATCGGTTCTCCATCCAGAAGAATTCTTGAACCTCCAGCCCGATTCAGCATATTGGTTACATCCCAATGAACTGAGGACTCTCCCCCGTTATCAAGCTTCACCGCCTTACCAAGATAGGTTTCAATGCTGTAAGGTGAGCCGAGGGCCACATGAAAACTGGCACCTTTTTTTTCAAACAACAATCCGTCGGATACATCTTCAATCAGTTCCGGATTGGTGCCAATGCCAATTTCTCCCACAGCCCTGGCCCCAAAATCGGTGTCCAGAAGATCCTGCATGGCTTCATGGCCCGAGCTGACCATAAAATCTGTAACCCTGCCCTTCTCAAACTTAAGATAAATATCCCGAATCAATTGCCCCTTCCAGAAAAACCGGCCCGGGGAATAATATGTTCCTTCTGTGGAATCAAGGGTTGGTGCTGAAAATGCCTCTGAACCAGGATAGTTTTTAGCAATTGTGGAATTGGCAAATGTCATTCCTTCAATACACATTTTCAGATTGGTGCGTTTTTTAGGATCTGGGTTTTGTAAATCAGCCTCAAACACCAGTTCCTTGCCTGAATCGAGCTTCTCAATCAAAATTTCCTGAGCATTGTGAATCTTGATCCAGTCCAAATCGCAGGCCTTAAAATAGACTTTTTTGTACTCCTCAAACGACATGTTATCCAGTTCGGCCTGCTGGTATGTGGGCAGATAAAGCCCACAGCGCCTGGTTCTATCTTCGTCCACAATCTGCTCTCTTTGAGCCTTGCTAGTAAGACTTGAGAGGCGGGAACGGCGGGAATCCAGTTTAAAACCCTTGTATTCACTCGGACAGGAAACTGATAAATAGCAGTCACACCTCTGGATCCTGGAAAGAAGACTCGCATCCAGTTCCTTCAGAAACCTAAGTTCGGCTTTGGCCCACTTCAAATTTTCAAGCTGTCCATCTCTTTGCTGATAATCAATAAATGCTCCAAGAGACAGGATTTTTTCCGCTACCCGATGAACTATGGCACGGGCATCCGGATCGTAACTTAAAAAGACCCTTTCTCCCTTTTGAACTTTTAAGGAGCGATGCACCAGATCATCAGCCACCTTTTCAATGAACCCCTCCTCAAAATGGGGGATTTTCAAAACAGCCATTGCTTCCAAAGTACTCATTCTGTCACCCTGCCTTCCTGTACAGCTTTTCCGAGTTGAATCAATTCAATTACTGTTACTGCTGCCTCATACCCTTTGTTTCCCGACTTGACCCCAGCACGATCCACAGCCTGCTCCACCGTATTTGTGGTAATCACGCCCCAGGCTGAGGGAAAGTCATGATCCAGCATGATTTTCTGAATGCCTTTGGCATTTTCCGAGGCCACAAAATCAAAATGAGGTGTATCTCCACGAATCACTGCCCCAAGGCACACGGCACCATCATATCTCTGACTCATCGCAACCTGCTTTAAAACAAAAGGCATTTCATAGGCTCCAGGAAGTTTGATTACGGTAATGTCCTTAGGATCAACCCCATGTCGCCTCAATCCATCCACAGCCCCGTTTAACAAAGCCTCAGTAACAAAGCTGTTAAACCGAGCCACCAGAACGGCTATTTTTAATCCCTGTCCTGTAAGAATTCCTTCAATTTTTGGCATACTCAAATTCCTTTAAATAATATCGCTGAGCAAATGGCCCATCTTGGATTTTTTTGTCTTCAAATACTTAAGATTGTCTGATTTTGAGGCTACTTCTAAAGGAACCCTTTCGACGACCTCCAGCCCATAACCCCCCAGGCCGACAATTTTGACAGGATTGTTTGTCATTAGTCTCATCTTCTGAATACCTAAAGCCTTTAACACCTGAGCCCCCAGACCATAATGTCTCAGATCGGCTGAAAACCCCAGTTTTTCGTTAGCCTCAACTGTATCCAGCCCGGATTCCTGAAGTTTATAGGCCTTGATTTTATGCTTTAGACCAATGCCTCTGCCTTCCTGTCTTAAATAAAGAACCACACCAGAACCATGAGCTTCGATCTGTCTGAGTGCCGCATGCAGCTGTTCTCCACAGTCACAGCGCAAGGATCCAAACACATCCCCGGTAAGACATTCTGAATGCACCCGAACCAGGGTCGGTTCATCCCGTTTTAAGTCACCCTTGATGATTGCTGTGTAGTCCTTGGAATCCACACTGGACTCAAAGACCCTGATCTGAAACACCCCATAGTCTGTTGGAAGTTCTGACTCAGCCGCCAGAGTAACGAGCTGTTCATGTCTTAGTCTGTATTCAATCAGATCAGATATGGCTGTGATTTTCAGATTGTGTTTTCTGGCAAAACGAATCAGCTCCTGACCTCGGGCCATACTTCCGTCTTCATTCATGATCTCGCAGATAATTCCCAAAGGATTCAGACCGGCAAGTCTTGACAAATCCACGGATCCTTCCGTATGTCCAGCCCGAACCAGAACCCCACCTTCCCGGGAGCGCAGGGGGAAAATGTGTCCAGGTCTTACAAAATCCTGCGGTGTGGCATCCTTTCTGGTTGCGAGACGGATTGTATGGCAGCGATCATGGGCAGATATTCCGGTAGTAATCCCGTTTGTTGCATCAATAGATACAGTAAACGCCGTATGATGCAAAGAAGTATTGTCAGTTACCATAGGGGGCAACCCTAACTCATCGGCCCGGGAGTTTGGCATAGCCAGACAGATAAGACCCTTGGCCTCCTTAGCCATAAAATTGATCAGCTCAGGAGTCACAAAATCTGCGGCAAGGCAGATATCACCCTCGTTTTCCCTATCCGGATCATCAACCAAAATATAGGGCTTCCCGTGACGAATATCTTCAAGCACTTCTTCAACTGTATTTAATTCAAGCAATCGCTTCTTATTCACTCAACGCCTCCATAACCGGCCTGAATCAGCTTTTTCAAGGACAAACCCTCTTTTTCACCCTTTAGGGCAGACAACTGATGAAACACATACTTTCCAATCATATCGGCCTCAAGATTCACTCTAGAGCCAACAGTGCGGAATTTAAGGCAGGTGTTTTCATAGGTATGAGGAATAATCATCAAGTCAAACTCACTATGTCTCACAGCATTCAGGGTCAGAGAGATTCCATCTACAGCGATTGAACCCTTCTCAATCATATAGGGTGCCAGGGACTCCGGGGCTCTGATGACAAATCTGAAAAAATCCTTAAGTCTGTCAACAGCCACAATCTCCCCGACCCCATCTACATGACCCTGCATCAAATGTCCTCCTAATCTGTCACTCAGAGTCAGGGCTCTTTCCAGATTTACAAAGGAACCTGATTCCCAGTTTTTTAAGGCCACTCTGGATCGGGTTTCAGACGATACATCAACCAAAAAGCCATTTTTATCAAACCGAACTACGGTGAGGCATACTCCGTTCACTGCAATGGACTCACCAAGCTGCAAACCAGATGCTGCCATTTTGCAGGCAACCATAAACTGGCTCTCCTGATCCCAGGAAGTTACTTTTCCTAACTCGGTAACTATGCCGGTAAACAAGAAACTCTCCCTTCCAGAAGAATTGTGTCCCCAAAAAACTCCAGACTATGTCTTTGAAAACTCATTTCCATTGCCGGACTTAGTCCTCCTAACGAACCCTTTGCAAAAATCTGCGGGCCTACAAAAAGGTACAACCAGTCCACAAGACCTTCAGAAATCAAGAAACTACCCACTTCTGCTCCACCCTCCACAAAGAGGGAACGAATTTCGCGCCCATACAAATCTTTTAACATTAGATCCCAAAGGGCCGGATATCCTTCGGAACCAGACCCAATTGAAACCACCTCTGCAGAAATTTCCCCGTTTAATTTGGCAAGCAGAAGATTTTCAGCTGATGCTGTTGTATAAACAATGGTTTCCTTGTTCTGTAACAGACCAGCCTTCAAAGGAATTCTGCCCTGCCGATCCATTATTACCGGAACCGGGGAACGGGACATATCAAAATCGCGGGAATCCAGTCTGGGATCGTCCAAAATCACCGTACTTACTCCAACCAGGATTGCCTGATGCGCCCCTCTTAGCCGATGCACATATTTTCTGGCCTCAGGAGATGAAATCCATTTGGAAGACCCATCTTCTCGGGCAACACAGGAATTAATACTTTGGGCTAACTTTAAACTGATACATGGTCTTCTTAAACGCAGACTGTCAAAAAAAATGTGATTCAGATCTCTTGACTGCACTTCCATCAGACCCACATGGCATTCGATCCCGGCCTCCCTGAGTACGGCGATACCACCCCGGGCTTTAGGATGGGGATCCTGTAATGCCACAATAACCCTGGATATTTTTGATTGAATCAGGGCATCGGTACAAGGTGGAGTCCTGCCATGATGAGAACAGGGCTCCAAAGATACATACATTGTGGCATCTTCTGGATCTTCAATCAGGGACCGAATGGCCTCTACCTCGGCATGGGGATGCCCTAATCTGGAATGGTAGCCCTCACCAATAATTCGTCCACCCTTGACAATCACTGCTCCTACCATAGGGTTGGGAGCGGTGTAACCAAGGCCTCGTCTGGCCAGTTCCAGGGCCCTTTTCATAAATTGATGATCTGATTCTGTAAAATTCATGGGCGTATTATACACGGCTCCCGTTAAGCCGTGCCAATTGCCTTATTTTCGGATTACCAGTCTGATCGTTAAAAATAAAGTCAAAAGCAATAAAAACTTCAGGCCAAATGCCCAAAAGGCCGCCAATGGGATGAGGAACACAAGCATCAATATCCTGAACACGGGACTCTGGGCCACCATTTCTGCCAGATATGGTGAATATTCATAATAAATCTGTACCAGATTTTGTCCAGATACCGTTTTCATTAAAACACGGTCACGGAATTGACTGAGGCTGACTACCACCCAGGAATGGGAACTGCCACTAGCCGCTGTTACCACAAAACAGCCACCACCGCCGCCACCTCCACCTTCTTCAAGGGCTTTCTGTGCCAAAACCTGGGTATTTCCAGTACTGGATTCCCCGACCGTAGACAAAGAAGGCTGTACAATCACGGTAACCTCTGAAGGCAAAGAAATCAGGCCATTTGGCTCAGATATGCGCAAATCAAAAACATACTGCCCTGTCTGCAGAGGTTCAAAGGATGGGCTTACTGTATCAGATTGATTCAAAATTACCGGAAATCCATCTCTTTGTCTCCACAGGTATTCAAAATCTCTCACCGTGGATATCGATAGGGAACCATTTAATGTAGCCTGAGTTCCAAGGGTAACAGTCCTGCTAACCCCGGCATCAGCCTGGGGTACTGCCTGATTTGGGGCGGGAACTGAAACATACCAGTCCACAGGTAAAGAATAATGGATTCCATCAAATGCCTGGATAAGAAACCGGTAAGAACCAGTTGTAAACAGAACCTCTGGAGAACAGCTACTGCCACTGATTTGAACCGGTGGACCTTCCATTTGGGTAAATCGGCAACTTAGTCCCAAAGAAGAGCATGACCTTAAGTCTGCCTGAGAATAATTCCACTCCCCAAAAGCTGTTTTGTTTCCAATGGATTGTAAGTCCTCATCCACACAGGTTGGATTGATAGTATATCGCCCCGCAACTCCAACGGAAGCCTGGGGAGCAACAATGTAGGGTATAAAATTATTCTCAACCGCATTGATGCCTGAAGTAGGAGTCGAGGTCGGGATCTCGTTAAAATTATCGTTCACTACTACAATCATGGAACGGGGCAGACTAGGATAGACTACACCATCAACCCTGGAATGAAGCACAAGTTCAAAAACATAAACCCCCACATTGACTGGAGCAAAACTGACCTTGGAACAGTTTGATTGCAAGGGCTTTAAAACCACCGCTTCTCCCATGGTCTGTTTCCAGAGATAAGGGTAGGGACCAGAACCATGAAGGCAGTTGAAGGTACTTCTGATCGTAGCTTCTGCACTTTCAGAAATACTGATGAGAGGGGCTAAAGGTGCAATATAAGACTCAGATGCGTCCATTGTAACATTGTGATTTACTGGAGTTTTATATACCCCTCCCCCGGATTCAAGAACCTTCACCAGCGAAAAATTTACATTAGAACTACTGGCCTGAACTCTGATAGGCTGAGAAAACACCTGTGGATTTGGTAAGGAAATATTGCGGTTTACTGGCAACACCTGCACCTGAACACAGTCAGGATTACTTTCCAGACCACGGCCTAATTCACTGACCCTTAGGGAAAAACCATATAGACCAGCTGAGGGAATACGGATCCTGGGCTTGGCCTTCACTAATTCCACAGCCGATTCTTCATTCTGGGAAAACACCGTATAGGTTTGATTTCTACACTTCTGCGGCAACAGACTGGAGCTGGAATCAGAAATTGGTTCCCAAAGATAAATCAGACTGGCACCTGCTGTTTTGGCTCTGGATGCATCCCCTCTTAAATTGAAATACTCTCCTGCCCTGACAACTACATCCGCACCAGCTGAGGCCAGAGGAAACACCTCTGTCTGTGAACTGATCAGGATAGAAGTTTGCTGTCGGGAATTCAGACCCCCCGGATCTGTGGCAATCAATTCAAAGACATAACGACCCACCCTGTCCACAGTCAACTCACTGACGGACTGAAATTCACTGGTAAGTCCAAGAGCTGGATTGGACTGCTTTTGAAGTAAAATAGATGGCCCGGAACTCTGTACCCATCTCCAGCTTAAAGTATCTCCGTTCGGATCTGTACTTCGTCGCCCATCAAGTAGTACAGGCTGATTCACCAGACCAACAAGAGAATTCTCCAGCTCCACTTTAGGTGCCAGATTCAAAATCTCAATTCGTTTCTGGATTGGTTTGGTACTCGCCTGCTTGTCCGTCACCAGAATCAACTCCACAACATAAATTCCAGGTGTTCTGGCCGAAAACCAGGCCCGGACTTGAGATGCATTCTGAATGGGTGGTGAAAAAGGCGAAGTCACTCCTGAAGGGTTTGGTACTGAAGCCATCCTCCAGAAATAACTCACCTCACGGGTAGTCAATCCGTTCAGATTGGACAGGGATGCATCCAGTTCGACCACTCCTGGCCTTAATGCCAGTGTACCCACCAGATCCGGCCCTGCATTTGGTATTGGCAGG
>JACFNL010000046.1:7585-26185 GCA_019454875.1 Candidatus Cloacimonadota bacterium
AACGGGTTATACATATTGGTTCCGGCTTTGAACTCTTCCACATTGTTGATGCCATCACCATCAAAATCCAAAAGCGCATCATTTGAATCGTATGGGTCTAAATCCGGAAAGGCAGAGTCCTTTTCAGTGGAATCTGGGATGCCATCCCCATCACTGTCCAGAGGATTGGGATTTAATGGCAAAGTGATGAATGGAGCAACGGCATTTGTTACATAATTCTGATTGCCCAGAGCATCCACTGCCACAATATCCACAAAATAACTGGTGGATGGACACAGGCCAAGAGGATGAAACCCGTTGCCTTCCTGCAGACCAAACAGGGCCGCGGATTTACCCACGGTTATGGAATGCCGGTTGGTAAGACCAGTGGTAGAGTCATAACACTGAATTACTGGACTGCCAGTCGCCTGAGCTATTAGGGCAACATCTGCCCTGCATCCTATCGGAAGTGTCGCCGGCGGAGCACTCCCCCTGCACTCATCCGTAACACTGGAACGAAGCACAACACTGGAAAACGCTGCTTCGATCAGCGTGTCAAACGAAACATTAGCTTTAGCAATATTAATATTTGAAACCAGCGGCAATGTGATTGCAGGAGGAATGTTGTCTAAGACGATGTTTACCGACACCGGTAAGGACTGGTTGCCATATTCATCCACAGCTACAACTTCAATCAAGTTGTTACCCGGTGCCAACAGTGGCAAAATGCTGACAAAACTTCCGTTTACAGCTCTTACTGCTTGAGCGGTTGAACCATTGGTGCGATTGATCACTTGAACCAAAGAATTATTTTCTGCAAATCCAGAGATGATAAGATTCTCCGCTATCCGTGTGGAAGATGGCAATGCATCCGTGCTCAATACAGGCCTATTTGGTGAGATTTCATCAATCTGTGAACTTACTCCCTTATGGGATGTAATTGTTGCCACCGGACTTCCTTGTGCAGAGGAAGGTTGTGCTCTGTAAGGTAATTTGGAACCCACTCCTTTAAGAATCACATCCAGTGTCACATCCCAGACACTCCCTCCTGTTTCTCCAGAATATCCATAAGACTTTCGGGCGGGCAAATATGGGGTAAATGTCGTAATCGCCCTTGCACCAACGCTATTAACTACTGGCTTGTCAACAGCATAAACCACCAGAAATGAAACCTTGTCTGGAGATGTTCCATCTCGTTTGGGATTTAAAACAACACTGGAATCAGTTGTGGAAGGTGTTCGGTCAGCCAGAATACTAATCTGATTAAAATATACGCTGGCTACTGCTTCACTGATTTGATTCAGGGACTGCCCATCCACACCAATAAAATTACGGTAATCCACAAGACGGTCCGCCTCCAGAAGCTCAATTTCTGTGGTTCCAACAAGCCAATCAACAGAATCTCCGTCGAATATTCCATTTGGAGACAAGTTTTTGTAATTCGTTACCGAGGCAGCATTGGGTGAGTTATCAAGATAGAGTTTAATCGTACCCTTGGGGATAACTGAATTTAAGTTTTCTAAACCTCGATCCTCTAAGTTCGTCGCGAGAAACACCCTTAATCCATCAAAAATCAGAGGCTCACGATCAGAACCAAACAGGGTTCCTCCCAATGCCTCAATATTGGTGGTCTTGGTAGCTACGGTTGTCAGGACCGGACTTAAAGCTCCCGATCGATTCATAACCAGGTCAAAATCTGATGGCTGTGTCAAGATTAAGTAGGATGTTTGTGAGGTGGCAGGCCGGATCGAATTGAATCTACCATAATCAAACAGGCTAGATTCAGACCAGTCCACACTGATCTCAGCACTTGCAAGTGAGCCCACCCCAATCGTAAATGGAGACGAATATGGATAAGAATGGGGGATTAATTTTGAAAAACGACGGGAAACACCCTGGGAATCAACCCCATTAACAATGACCCGAGACTGTGAAAACTGTCTGTCATTTCTGCTTCGAAGATCTCTTGGTAACAGTCTTAAAGCAAAATAGTTTCCAGCCCGTGTTGGAACAGAGGGCTGGGCCAAACACATTACATTCTGGTTTCCACTCTCCCCACCAGCAGACAGGTAAACATCCAAAAACCCATCCTGATTTATGTCCACAACCTGAACATCATTAACTTGTGTACCTGTGGCAAAAGCATTAAAACATGCTGTCAGCTCTGTAATTCTGGTTTCAGCCACTGGGCTGTTGTCCTTCAGAAATGGCTCAAGGACAAACAAACCATCTGAGTTCAAAACCATCAGGTCCATAAACCCATCATTGTTAAAGTCGGCAGCCGTTCCATCCCGACTGTTCCCAAGTTCAATCCGCTCAAGAATTGCGCTAGCAGGAAACGGAGAACGAGACTGAAAACTATCTGCACCTTTCAGAAACAGAGTATTACGATTCGCCACCACTGCTGTAGCCGTTCCTCTTGTATCACCGACCAGGTAATAGACATCAGCCTGTTCATCACCATTAAAGTCTTCGGCAATAAGTCCCTGTGCTGCCTGTAAAAGTGGCAGGAATTGCTGCGAATTCAGGCCCTTCAAATCACCTGGGGAGTTACCATCGACCGGTCCCTGTGAGCGCAAAAAAATTGGTCGCGAATCCGTAATACCATCTGGGCGTTTGCTGAAAAACAAACGATCGGGATAATTCTGATTCACAATGATTAAATCATGTCTTTTATCCCCATCAAAGTCAGCATCTAGTGCTACCTGACCCGCCAGATATTCCGCTGCAGGTTGTGTCGTATCCTGCAATACCCCAGGACGGTTTTTCAGTTCCTGATCCTCATCGGCAGGAGACTCCAAAGGCACAGTAAAACCATACACAGGAGTAGTAACAGTGCCTCCTCTTTGACCATACAACAATACAGAATGATTCAGTGCCACACCGTTTTGGCTCAGTAATGGCTGCGAACGATTGGTTGCCTGGTTCAACAGGTAAAGATCCGGGATGCCATCGAGATTAAAATCAGCAAACTCGGCAAACATCCCATTTCCCGAATTGTTCTCGAGTATGTCCCCTGGATTCCTCTCCACACTTTTGATTTCGTAAAAATAACCATTAAACAGATCTTCAGAGGTATTGATGGACTCCAATTCCAGTACATTTCTTGCAATTACACCACTAATCTTAAATCGCTTAAAAATTGGAGAATTGACCGATTCAGAGTTCTTGTAAACATCTAGCAGCAAAATCCCTCGAGCTGTATCATCCGCATTCAGGCTCAACTCCTGACGATATTCAAGACTCACACGGTCGTCTCTGAAAGCCGGCTTCTGCTCCAACTTTCCTGTAGCTCGGGAAAGACGAAAAAAGATGGGGTTGGTAGAAATAGTGGAAGGGTCAATACCTGGCACAATGTCCAGCCTTCTTTGAACCTGAAGAGTGTTTTTAGACACTGAGGCCAGCAACACTCTCGTTACAGGTGTTAGCTGCCCACTGGCAGTAGTAGAAAAATAGACAAAATAATCTCCTGCCCTGGCAAACTGAGTCCAGTCCACATCACTAGAAAATGATGTGATCTGATTAAATGTTCGATTAAATTCATTGAGTTTACCGGAAAATATTGGCTTGATCCCAAATTGTCCTTGGGCAATATCTACATTAAATGGCGCGACCGAGGCATCAGTGACATTCAAAATCGGCTGAGTAGAACTTGCCTCAAGATTTACACTATTGTCCCCATTTAGTACCTGAACAAAAGAATTCACGGTCACACTCTGAATGGCCGGACTGCTACCCGCCCCAAGTGGGGGAACAAACTCAACCGCATTTCCTTCTCGAATACCAATTGCAGGTAGAGTAAAACCAAGAGGCAGAAGAGTAGTTTGATTGCTTACTGCCAGTTCTATCGCTTCCCCACTGCTAGCAAACCCCTGAGTCGTCAAAAATTCATAGTCTACACTGACAAGATTTAATGGGTTGGCAAAAAAGTCATTCACTGTAGCTGGATCGGCTGGGTTACATACCCCGTCTTGTGACTGAGTGCATAACTGTTCCAGCTCCCCGTAAATCCCAGGCTCCAAATCCGCTCCAAGTTCCACGATTACGGCCTGGTCTTCCTGAAGAAAAGATTCAATGCGAACTTGTCTTCGAACCAGCTGGGGAGTAGGGTTTCCAATGCGTGGGTTACGCACAAGCATAGCTATTTCATGGCCACGGGCTATTCCAAGAGACTGAAAATTTAAGCCATAAAGTCGAATACGACGCTTATCAATAAACTCAGGTGGATTAGGAATTGCACGCGGCATACCACCAAACCCAACATAAATCGGACGATAGGCAAGAGTTGGCACGGTGGTAGCATTGACACTAATCAGTTTGGAAGGATCAATGTTAACGGCTGAGACGGCATTTAGTAACCGGATGTTATTAGATGCAACTGTGTCGGTATAGTTAGTGAACTGCAGTTTCAGGGGATTCAGCCCACTTCCCGCATCGCTTAAAATAATATAAGGATTTACCGGACTGCTAGGGCTGATACGCATACCCAAAGTTTCCTGAAAATTGCGCGATGTCGGATTCGTTGGGGAAAACTCATCAAAAAACACAAAATTGGTCGCTCCTGGATTAGCCTGATCCTTTTTTAAACGGCCAAAACTATGTCGGATCTGATAGGGAAAACTTCTGTTCTGATAGGCCAGGGGCAATCCCACTTCTGAAGGATATGCGTCAACAATCAACTGGTTGGCATTCAAAACCTCCAGAATCTCAAGAACTGCTCCTGGCCGCGGTTGTCCATTGCTAAAATTGGCTTTGGACCCAATAGGCTGGGTTGTATTGCGGGGAGGTGCCTGGAGCCTGGAACCTGGGTCATCAACAACTGGATCAAGCACAATCCTGTCGCCTGGCTTCACCTGCCTTGATAAAACAGTAGCTCCATCAGGAAGAATCCCGCTAAAGGTCGCACTTCTATCGCTAAAAATGCGTCTGGTCTTACTGGAAAGTCTGCGATAAATGAACTCATAGGCAAGGTTTGCCTCTGGCGTTATTGCCTGTGAACCCTGTTCCGATTGCAAAAAGATCACTCCATCAGAGCTTACTGATTCAATCGTTACAACTGTGGCCCGGTTCGCCCCATCCAAAAACTCAATCTGATCCCCTGACTGCAGGGAACGCAACTGCTGCTGAGATAGATTTGGGTCAGAAAAAAACTTCTGAGTAAGTATTCTGCCTCCAGACCTTCTGGGGAAAAATGTAAAGTTTTTGTCCACTACCGAACCATTCACTACTGGTGCTGGTCGAACACCGAATGTCTTGGGATCTACCTGTAAAAGTGTCGTCAGGGTACTTCCGGTTTGAGAACCGCTTGAAAAGGACATAATAATCTGATCACCGGAATCTATGTAGGAACTAGTCAGTTGAAACGAATTAAACTCAGAGCTTCCCTCAGGAAATCCGGAATATTTAAAGAATGCTCTATTGTCAAATACTCCACCATCAAGAGTAAAATCATTAGCAAAACGAGTGGTGCTTTCCAGCTCAAATTCTGCATCTCTTAAAATTCTATATCGCAAAATTCCCTGAATCTGTGTTGTTCCGTCAAAATCAACCCTAAGCTGTCGAGGTCCCAATACCTCTAAAATGACAAAACGGCGAAAACCAGTCGCAACTGGCAATTCAAGATACATACCTGGAGTCACCAGTGCCGTAACAAAATTATTGCTGTCAGACTGGCTCGGATCAGAAAATACATCATTATTGAGCTGTCCTGCGACAATAGGGTTAGGGGGGAAATTTATTGGTGTCTGAACACCCGTCTGCAAGAGGTCTCGAGCGTATACCAGGACCATGTTTTCATTTTGCTCTAAAGAAGCCAGAAGTTGAAGCTCCATAGCTTTGGTGTAGCGCATTGAAAAATCTGCTGTATAGGCCTGTTCCAAAGGATCGTAACGACCAAGCGATGCCTCTCTCACCTGTTGCGCCAAAGTCTTGTCCGAAAACGGTTCATAAGGACGCGCCGGCGTAAACAAATTATTGATGAACAGGCGATTCATCCCGTCATTCACCAGATACAGATCCAAATCACCATCGTTGTCATAATCAACCCAGACAGCATGCCTTGAACCTGAAACCCCATCCTTAAGAATCACAGCCCGAAAATTATCTGATGAACTTACCTTTGTGAAAGACGGGGTATTCTGAACCGTCTGAAAGGGTTGTAAACCCTGACAGGGGAGTTCTACAGAACACAGATTGTTGCGATACAGGTTGTTTGGTTCCCCGTCGTTCACCACATACAAATCCATATCCCCGTCATTGTCATAGTCTCCCCAGGCCGAATGAACCGACTTGTAAGGAATTCCAAAGGCATTGACATCACGAACCGCAGTGGCCTCAGGACCTGCAGGAACATACTGTACCGAAAAATGGGGTGCAAACAAGGCCAGTCCCAACAGGACCAGAAAAGAAATCCCCAATCTATTTTTCCAGTTGTTCCACATAGTCATTTATCCAGCCAAAGGTTTCAAATCCACCCATTCCACGGCAAAAATCATAACAGGCTCAGATTTGCCCTTTACCTGTAAAACCCCGATTTTTCTGGCCTTCACAATATCTTTGACATAATTGTAGGTATGATCCGTGATGAGAAAGTTTGCATTGAACTTTCTGGTCAAAGACTGCACACGGGAGCACAAATTCACATTATCCCCAATAACGGTATAGTCCATACGCAAATTCGATCCGATGTTTCCCACAATACTTGTTCCCGTATTTATCCCCAGTCCCATTCCAAACGGCTCTCGTCCAGCCTTCTTCCATGCGATTTCCAGTTTCTTTAACTCAAGCATCATTTCATAACCTGCCTGCACTGCCAGACGAGCATGTTGAGGCTGGGTCAATGGAGCACCCCAGAAAGCCATGATTTCATCGCCGATATACTTATCGAGTGTCCCATCATACTTGATAATGACCTGAGACATTTTGGTAAGATATTCGTTTAAAATGTCTACCACTTCTTCTGGGGTTCTTTTTTCGCAGTAGGAAGTAAATCCGCGAATATCACAGAAAAGTATGGTGATTTCCTTGTTCTCCCCCCCTATCTGGATATCTGCCTGATTTTCAATCAAGGCATTCACCACATTAGGACTGGTGAATTTTCCAAAGAGTTCGCGAATTCTTTGATTCAGCTCGGTGGTCTGAGCCATGCGTTTTTCTACCCTAAGCAGGCTATCCTCAATCAGTCTGAGATTTCTGGCATTCTGGATGGCTAGTCCCAAAAGATTGCAGACTGTGGAAAAAAACTGTGAATCCTCTTTGGTAAACTCCATGTTTTTGCGTTCGGCTATATTCACAATTCCCAAAAAGGAGCGATCATAGGAAATGGGCACACAAAGCTTCATCACAACTGGGCTAGTACAGCTTAGATGGGCAATTTTTACATTCTTTTTGACCTGATCTTCCTCATAACCTTCCTTGAATTTGGCTGCATAACCCAAAACGGTGTTTTCATCTACCAGAATTTTGACTGGCTTTCCCGAGGAAACATGAATGTCTGTGGAATAACGGGAAATCAGATGTGTCTGATCTTCGGCCATTTCAAACCAGGTCACACGAGTCAATTGCAATACCTTGGACAACAGATCCACAAATGTTTTAAGAATCTCTTCTTCTTTGGTTTGCGCAATCAGCCCTTTGATATGCACAAAAATAGCGGAGTATCTGGCAATTTTTTTTGAATTTTCCTCAGCAATGGACTTGGATTTAGCCACCAGATCAAGCTGTGCCCTTTCCTGAATCTTCTTTTCAACAGGGCTGTGAACAGCCTGGATTCCTTGAAACAGAACAAAGGCGACACGCATACAAAGAATCAGGGCTATGGCCACCAAAAGTAGCCAGAGCATCCTTGATTTATCCGGCACAAATGCGCCAGTCCCCAATAACAGAACTGCTATTAGAGAAAGCCAAATCAAATCCTGCCATACCAGAAGTTTTTTCACTCCCTACTCTCCCGCCATTTTTCCCATCTAGTTAACAATCGGTTTTCCTGCAAAAAATATTCGTTCAAATCAAACCTGCGTTCCTGAAAAAGATCCACGGACACCTGATCTCTGTCCATAATCTGCCAATACTGTCTTTCTAAAGTTAGAAGATCCGGCAAACAGGCAAACAGCTCATTCCAAGGATATCCCTTTTGTTGTGTATATACAAAAAACATGGACCACTCAGCCGAATTCCTGTTCATGAGTAAAAACTGACACAAATGGCGCATGCGTAGTGAATCATAACTTAGGGGTTCTGGATTCAGAAAAAAGTGCGCTAAAAATGGATTATCAAGATTTGCCATAGGCAGTCTGGATGGATAGGAAAGTGCTAAAGCCCTGAGCTGTCTGAAGAATTTTTTCTCCGTTATCATACAAAATCGCAACTGTATCGGCCCTAGAATCAAAAAAGGAACAATGGATTTTCCGAGCACTGCCCTTGCCTGTATACAGTAGGTTTTTATCCAGGCAGGATCATTCTCAGGTGGGTGAATCAGCTGGTTCAGTTCCACAAAAAGCTGTTTGGGTCTGAATTGTTCCAATCCATTGCAGAACCTCCCAAAATTCAGGATTGCCGATCGGGAAATCCTGGCTTTTCTGGGCCAAAGAAGCCAGACAAGTACAGTAAAGTAGACCAGCAGTAAAAGTGGCAGGGAAATTCTGGCATCTATTACACCCCAGTTCACATCTTCTACCGGGAGGCTGCTTATCCAGACTAAAATCATCTCGGAAGGATATCCCACTCCCACACCCAATATCCTACCCAGAACAGTAACAAAAAACCCAGTCAATACAGAAAGGAGGCCCGCCATGAGCATTACGGGCATCAAGGGCAATAAAATTACTCCAATCAGGGATGCGATACTCCATTTTCCAAACACATACATCAGATAAGGCATAGTCAAAATCTGTAATACTAAACCGGTTATCATTTCCCGAATCACTGTATTCCATGTAGCAGATAAATCAGGCATTACAAGAAGAAACCAGGTGATGCCGTAACTGAGTTGAAATCCTGGAGCCAGTATCTCCTCAGGCCAGATACTTACATGCACCACTAAAAGAATAAGGAGCAATCGCACCGGCCTGGCTGTAGCCCCCATTTCCCTACCTGAACCCATAAGCAAAGCAAACACAATTGCCCGGAAGATGGACACGGAATATCCGCACACCAAACCATAGGCCAAGAGACCGGTAATAAAAAATGGCCATCTCCATTCTTTATTCCGAACCAGGTACTTTAGGAAAAAACTGAGGGCGAGGGCCAGAATCGTCACATGAAACCCACTAGTAACCAGAACATGGCTCAAGCCCAGTTCCCGAAACACTTCACTAAGTGGCAGGCCAAAGTTACTGCGCTCCTGCAGAAGTGACATCTGTAAAAATCCCAGAAACAGGGGGAACCCTTCAAGAATGGTATCCATCACCGATAAAATCTTCAGCCTTAACATATTAGAGGACTTTCTGACCCCATCCGGCCCATAAAGAGGCAGGACATGCTCAGACCACGAGCTTCCAATAACTCTGACCCTCCATAATCCACGATGGAAACTAAGACTTGATGAATCCAGGATCACGCGGATGTTTTGTCCTATGGCTGGGGGGTTCTGAAGAACCACCAGAACCGAAAACCACTCTGATTCCATTGGATTTCCCAGAGACTGACTACGAAAAACATCTAAGACAATAGCCCCCGATCTCAAACCCATTACCTGACCATAAAGAACCCCGGTTCTGGATTCTATGGGTGGATTTGACTCCAGAACAGCCAGTCTTTGCCCCAGCCTGAGCCAGAACCCTAAAAACAGACAGACCCCAATGCCAATAAATCGCTTCCTGTCAGAAAGCGGGGCACAGAGAATCAAAATTCCCAAAGCCAGCCCAATTTGCAAATAAATGGCAGAAACTTCAAGAATGCTGGCATGCAAGGCCCCAAAACACAGGCAGGCCACATAATAATGAAATCTGTCAGACAGGGGATTTTTAGGCACGCTTCAGCCAGTTCTCTGCCCGAATCAAATCCTCGGGCGTATCAATTCCCGGTGCCGATTTATCCACCTTGACACAATAAATCTGGTATCCGGCATCAAGAACCCTTAACTGTTCCAGTTTTTCAAAAACTTCCAGGGACGATTTAGGCAAACTCGCAAAATTCAGTAAAAATTCTCTTTGATAAAGATAAACACCGATGTGAGCCTGACAGATGTTTAACCAGTCTGGATTTTCTATTCCTCCATCCCTTGGCCAAGGGACACAGGCTCTGGAAAAATACAAGGCACGGTCTTTCTGATTCACCAGTGACTTAACAACATTTGGGTTTTGCATCTCTTCAACGGATAAAACTGGTTTGTTCAAAGTAGCCATAACACAGTCCTGACCGGACTTCAGATATCTGTTTACCAGTAAGTCAAGATGGGAGGGATCACAAAATGGTTCATCTCCCTGGACATTCAGTATCAATTCCTCATTACGGGCTCTGACTACTTCTACTAACCGATCTGTTCCCGTTTCATGATCCGAGCGGGTCATCATTGCCACATATCCAGCCTGGGTAACACAATCAAAGATTCTCTGGTCATCGGTTGCCACCACAGAATCATGCACCGACTGGCACTGCTTTACCTGATCACACACCCTAAGAATCATCTCCCGTCCCGAAATTTTTATCAGGGGTTTTCCGGTAAATCTAGTAGATCCAAACCGGGCTGGAATGACAGCTAATACTCGCATAAATCCTCTTTTTTAGTTTTTGTGATAAAATCGCGATATGAACTCAGACAATCTACAAAATGTATTGAAACTTTGTCACGCCACCTTTGATTATGAAGAAAATGGCTGGTCCAATTTAAACACCCTAGTGGATGCTGTCGCCGAGATTACTCCCAAAGATTTAGACCTCCACGAGCGGATACAGAATTTTCAACGCATGAATGGATGGGACTGCCAGGAGATTTACCACAGCGATCACTTTCATATCAGTCTGCTTTTGGTTCCTGCCGGAGGTAGAATTCCCCTGCACGACCATCCTTCCATGTGTGTGATCAGTCGTACCTTATGGGGACATTTGCGGTATGAGGCCTGGGATTGGGCCACAAATTACCCTATGAGTGGTCTTGTACGCAAAAATCTGGATTTAATGACAAATGGTGCTTCAAAACCTTTAGTGCTGTTTCCCCGTTATTGTAATCTGCATACAATTCATGCTGAGGACACAGCAGCTTTTCTGGATATCTTCTCACCGTGGTATGATGAGAAAAGAGTATGTACATACTACAAACTCGAACCTGAAGTATTGATCAACGGAGAATGGCTTAACCGTGTGACTGCCATTCCCTAGCAGGGAGTCCATATGGGTTTTATATTGTTAAATCTGATTCTGTTTCCACTGGTTTTGGCCAATCTGCCCTGGGTTCATTCCAAGGGATACAAATCCTGTGTCATGGTGAGTGTTCTGGCAACGATTTTTCAGATCCTGATCTGGGTTTTTACTTCTCCATTAACCATTGGCGCAACAATGATTGCTAGCTTCATTCCTTTTATTGGAGAGGCAATTCTGATTCCGGTTCTGTTTTTTATACTCTCTTTGATTGTAAATACCCTGGCTCTGTTTATTGCCGATCAGATAGTTGAGGATTTTGAAATTAAAACCATGGAAGATACCTTTAAAACTGCTGTGATACTGGGAATCATCAGCTCGATTTTAAATAGCCTCTGAATCTAACGATATCTCTCCCTGGTTTCATAATATTCGTGTTTGTCCAGGTACATGCGTTCATCGGCCTTGGACATGATCTCTTCAGGATCTATACCCTCAGAGGTGGAAGCAATGCCTATGGAAAAATGAATAGGAACCTCTTCCACCTTGCCATTGGGATGGCGAAGACGCATGTTAAGCCCTGCCTCCTGTTCCCGAATTCTGGTTAACAGAACCTTACTCTGCTCAAGACTTGTGGATGGACAAAGAATCACAAACTCGTCTCCGCCAAATCGGGAAACAACATCCGATTTACGGCCTATGGACAACAACATCTCTGCCGATTTGACAATCATTGCATCACCACGGGTATGTCCAAACACATCATTAACCCGTTTCAATCCATTCAGATCAAGAACAATTAAGGCGTAATGCAGATGTTTGAACTTTTTGGCATTCACAATGGATTTTTCCAACTCTCTGTCAAAATAGGAACGGTTGAATGCTCCGGTTAAACCGTCCGTACTAGCCATTCTCTCCAGTTCACGCATCAGGATTTTATTTTCCATAAAGGAAGCAACCTGATCCAGAAAAAGACGAATGATACTTTTATCTTCTTCCGCCGGGTTTTTGCCCGTAAGCACCAGCTGCCCCAAAGCCTCGCGCTTCACACCAATCAATGGGTAGAACTGAAATACATTGCTTTGTGTCATTCCTGCAGAAGCTGCCTGAATAACTTCCTGTTGCAAATTAAAGTCCACACCTAAAAACTCGGCCATATCGATCATTTCCGGGCGTTCCCCCAAAATAATCATTCCAAAACCATTGTCCGGGAAAAGCTTTTTTAACTGTTGCATCACTGTCAGAATCATATCTTTCATTTCTGACTGATGAAACTGCGTCATAGTCTCCATCAGTGCCCGAAAAATCAGATTCTGTCTCTCAATAATTTTCTGGTTCTTTTCAAGCTCCCGCTTCTGTTTCTCGATCTGCTTTTTAGTAAGAAGCAACTGAAAATCATTAGTGATGTTGCGTAAAGTAATGCCTAAAAGCTGAATAAAGTCGTCTATGACATCCATTCTAGCCCTGGTTTCTTCGCCTAAGACAGCATTCTCAAAACGAATCCAGGCTACGATGTCCTGAAAATCACAGACTAGAATTTCTAATGTGTCCGCTTCAATCAAAAATCTGGTTTTTAACTCCCCCACCCCATGATCCATCTTAGGGGCTTCTGGGGAAGAAAAATGATTGATCAACTGAGTCTCCCCCCCTAGCTCCACAAAGGGAACTCCCTCTTTCATGCCCGGCCTGATTTCAAAATGACTAAAAGAGGATTCTCCAAACAGATCGGTTTCCTTGTAGGCCAGGCGGATATGGCAATCATTGAGCCCATCAACTTTTTCCAGAATAAAATTGATGGCAGAAGCCATGGCATTGAACTTATCCCCGCTCAAAACCAGATTCTTTGACCAAATCAGCAGGTTTTTCTGCATGTTTTTGGTGTCGCTCATTACTTCTGTTCCTTGGAGCGGATGATATCAATACTTCCCTGGGTCACATCTTTTAAAATCTGATACGGTCTATGGATCAAAAGTAGCTCTGCATTGCTTCTTGATGGTTCCTCTTTGCAGTCAGGCCCTACCTTTCCACAAGGTAAATGAACCCTGGTAAACTTGTCTGGACAGGGAACCCCTGAAATTCTTGCCGTCCAGATCCCCTTTTTATTGGGAGCAAACCGTTTTTGCCAGCAACCTGGGCCTAGACGGGAGTCAAGAAATACGCTTTCGCTGTATGTTCCAAAACTCAAGGGCCTTTGTTCATACAACCATCTCTCCTGACCATCAACAGCCAATAGCTTAAGATTTAATACTGTCATTAGCACAATGAGCCTGAGTAGCATGTTTGCCTCCTGACAAACAGCATATCACAGGCTCATAAATTTCAACTCAGGCCCAAAGACATCAATTTTCACAAAGCTTCACAGCTTCTTTAGTGTAATCAGAATTTTGTCCTTATGATTCTGCCTGCTAAATTCAGGTTCCACTGCCACCGGTAAGGAAAGGGCTGAAGTAGACTGGGAAAACGAAATCATTTTTCTGGTATGGCCAGAAGACTCCTCCTCAACATTCTGTTCCTCCTTCTTACTGATGCTCAGAAAATTTCCCTGAACCACAAAGTCATACGAATCTGGGTTCTCTCCTGCAACAACAGGCACTTCTACCAGTAAAAAATCTTTCATTTCACGAATTTGAACCTGAGACATAGGTGGTAATCCTGTTTGATTTCCAGGCATTCTCCAGAAAAACGGATCCTGAAACAATCTCATTTGAATATCCTGCATTTTTTGCCGCATGGCATCAAAGCGCGAAAATGGGTCCATACCAATATTTGGTCCCGGTTGAAGCTGGTTTGATTTCGGCTGATTTCCACGCGGGGATTTTTCCCATTCAAATGTTGGCTCAGTACAAAACAGGGATGTAAAGCAAAAAATCCAGGTGAAAAAGTACAACGGTTTCATTTTGTAATCCTCCTTCCTTTTTGCTTTCAAGTATAATGCAAACATGCAAAATCATACACTTATGCACAAAGTTAGAATTGTAACCGCTGCCAGCCTCTTTGACGGGCATGATGCTGCCATCAATATCATGCGTCGCCTCCTGCAAAAAGGAGGGGCTGAAATCATTCATCTCGGACACAACATACCTGCCCTCACCGTGGTGGAAACCGCGATTCAGGAAGATGTTCATGCCATCGCTCTCTCCTCATATCAGGGGGGGCATATGGAATATTTCAAATATATCCATGATTTACTGGTGGAGAGAGGTTCAGGTCATATCCGAATTTTTGGTGGTGGTGGTGGTGTTATTCTCCCCAAAGAGATTGAAGAACTGCATGCCCATGGAATTGAAAGGATTTATTCCCCGGAAGACGGGCAGGTCATGGGCCTGGAAGGGATCATTTCTGACCTTCTGAAACGATCCGATTACGAACTGCCCAGACAAAAAATCGGGGATCTGAGTTTTAACCAGCAGTCTCTTATCGCCTCTCTTTTGAGTCAACTGGAAAATGCCCCATCTGAACTTAGGGAAACTCTTCTTTCTTCTCTAAATCCTAAGAAGATCCCGGTGTTGGGTATAACAGGAACCGGGGGTAGCGGTAAAAGTTCTTTAACTGATGAATTGATTCTTCGCTTTTTACAGGCTTTTCCTGACATCAAGATCGGAATTGTGTGTGTAGACCCTACCCGCAAAAAAACGGGGGGGGCTCTTTTAGGCGACAGAATCCGCATGAATGCTTTGAATGCAAAAAATACCTTTATGCGTTCCATGGCTACCCGTGATTCAGCTTCGGCCCTATCCCAAAGCATCCTTGATGTTGTCAAAGTCTATCAGTGTGTGGATTTTGACTTGATTCTTGTGGAATCGAGTGGGATTGGACAGGCTGATACCGGACTGATGGACTTTTGTGACACTGTACTTTATGTCATGACCCCGGAATATGGGGCATCCTCCCAGCTTGAAAAAATCGGCATGCTGGATACAGCCGATTTGATTGCCGTCAATAAAATGGAAAAACGCGGTGGAGAAGATGCCTTACGGGATGTTCGCAAACAGGTGGCCAGAAACAAGGACTTGCACCACAACCCTGAACTGGTGCAGGTTTTTGGCACACAGGCCTCCCAGTTTGCCAATCCCGGTGTTACCAGTCTTTTTTATGCCATCGTCCAGGATGTTAAGAAAAAGGGTTACTTAAATAAGTTTTCTCTGCCCGAACAAAACAAAAATGCCCCTGCCTATTACAATGTGATTGTCCCCCCACAAAAACAAAACTATTTATCGGAAATTGCCGAAAGCATCCGCTCCTATCACAATGAAACTAAGACACTGGCAGATAAAATCAGCCGGGCCCAGAAAATTAAAGCTGTGTCCGAGGAATATCCTGACTGCGGTCTGCACAATGAGTTTGAAAAAATTCAATCCGAGATTCCCCGCGAAGCAATATCTCTGTTGTCCGAATACCAGAAACTGGCCAAAGATTACGATCCCCAAAAGCGAGTATTCAACTATGATGTTCGGGGCAAGACTTTTTCAGTGGACTTAACGACAGAAACACTTTCTGGTACACCTCTTCCCAAGGTTGCCTTGCCATCCTACAGAGATCACGGAGATCTATTCTCGTTTTTACGCTCCGAAAATCTTCCCGGGTTTTTCCCATATACGGCAGGAGTGTTCCCATTTAAAAGAAGTGATGAGGACCCCAAAAGACAGTTTGCAGGAGAGGGAGGCCCATCCCGCACCAATAAACGGTTTCACTACCTTTCAAGAAATGATGAATCCAAGCGGCTCAGTACTGCCTTTGACTCGGTTACCCTTTATGGAGAAGACCCACAGACAAGGCCGGATATCTACGGAAAAATTGGAGAATCAGGAGTTTCCATCTGTACTGTGCGCGACATGGAAGATCTGTTTTCTGGATTTGATTTAATTCATCCGAACACTTCTGTGTCTATGACCATCAATGGGCCTGCCCCCATAATTCTGGCCATGTTTTTAAACACTGCCATAAAACAAGAGGCCCAAAAACGCGGGGTTTCAGATTTTGGATCTGAATATGAAGCCATAAAAACTGAAGTGTTACAACAGGTTCGTGGTACTGTTCAGGCCGATATTCTTAAAGAGGATCAGGCTCAGAACACCTGTATTTTTTCGATTGATTTTGCCCTGAAAATGATGGGAGATATACAGGAATATTTTGTGCGCCAAAAAATCAAAAACTTCTACTCCGTGAGTATCTCTGGATACCACATTGCTGAAGCTGGTGCCAATCCAATTACCCAGTGTGCCCTCACTCTATCCAATGGTTTCACCTTTGTGGAATATTATCTGGCCCGTGGCATGAAAATTGATGACTTTGCCGGAAATTTAAGCTTTTTCTTTTCCAATGGCATGGATGCTGAATACTCCGTGATTGGCCGGGTTGCCCGCCGTATCTGGGCTATTGCCATGTGCCGTCGTTACGGAGCAAACCCCCGCTCCCAGAAACTCAAATATCATATTCAGACCTCGGGCCGATCCTTACATGCCCAGGAAATTGATTTTAATGATATTCGTACGACCCTTCAGGCCCTGATGGCCTTAGGAGATAACTGTAATTCCCTGCACACCAATGCCTATGATGAAGCCATTACCACACCTACCGAGGAATCCGTACGACGGGCCATGGCAATTCAGCTGATTATCACTCGCGAACTGGGCCTGGCCAGAAACGAAAATTCCCTGCAAGGTTCATTTGCCATCAGTTATCTGACAGACTGGGTTGAAGAAGCCATTCTGAAGGAGTTTGACAGAATCTCCAGTCGCGGTGGTGTGCTAGGTGCTATGGAAACCCAGTATCAGCGCTCCAGAATTCAGGAGGAATCCATGTTATATGAAACCCGTAAATCCAGTGGGGAACTACCTATCATTGGGGTTAACACCTATTTACCGGAACATAAGGAAACATCGGAAGCCATCGCAGTCACTCGGGCCTCCTATGCTGAGAAAGATGAACAAATCTCCCGCCTTAAAGAATTTCAGTCTCAAAACAGTCAACACAGCGAAAAAGCCTTAAAACGCCTGCAATCCGTTGCCCTTTCTGGAGGAAACATCTTTGAAGAGCTTATGGAAACAGTCAAAGTCTGCTCCCTGGGCCAAATTTCGCATGCTCTTTATGCAGTTGGTGGCCGCTACAGGAGAGCAATGTGAAAAAAATCCCCCTTGGACACAGTGATTTCAAAACAATTCGGTCCACTCCTGAACTTTTGTATGTAGATAAAACCGAACTGATTTCTGAATTTGTAGAAGACCATTGTATGGTTCTTTTAATCACCCGTCCTCGTCGCTTTGGGAAAACCTTAAACCTTTCTACCCTCAGATACTTTTTTGATCAGGAAAATGCCCAAGAAAACAAGAGACTTTTTGAAGGGTTAAAAATTTCTAACAATCAACAAGCTATGGCATTGCAGGGAACAAGACCTGTGATTTTTCTGACATTTAAAGACTGTAAGGAAAACAGCTGGCCTCTGCTTTTTAGTAAAGTAAAAGATATGTTATCGGAAGCGATCAGTGAGATTGCAAATCTTGAAAACCCCAAAGTCGATGCCGTGGAATGGCAAAAAATCCTGGATATTCGCCAAAGCCGGCAAAACGATCCCGCTTTACTTTCCAATGCCTTGCGAAACATGTCTTTAGTGCTGACCCAGCATTATGGACATTCCCCCCTGATCTTAATTGATGAATACGATGTCCCCCTGCAAACCGCCTGGGTTTATGGCTACTATGAGGAAGCTATCTCGTTTTTCAGAAACTTCTTTAGTGCTGCCTTTAAGGACAATCCTTATCTCTGGCGCGGGGTTATGACAGGGCTGAACAATCTGAAGGTAGCCGGGGTTTCATCAAAAGACTTTTCATCCCATTTTGGCCTGAGCCAGGCAGAAGTGAAGACATTACTTTCACAATACGGTTATGAAGACAGGGCCGAAGCCGTGGAAAAATGGTATAACGGCTACATGTTTGGCAATAGCCTTGTGTATAACCCCTGGTCCATTTTAAATTTTATTGATCAGGGTGGGCTTTTAAAGGCCTATTGGGTCAATACCAGCAGCAATGATATGGTCTATTCCCTCCTGCAAAAATCCAGCCCCGATTCCAAAAGAATGCTTCAGGATTTAATCGCACACAAAAGTATTGAAGTACCACTACTGGAGCATACGGTTTTTGATCTGATTGAGAAAGATGCTAACAACTTGTGGAATTTTCTTTATTTCACGGGCTACTTAAAGGCCGAGTCCGTTACCTATCCTGAAGATGGGGAATTGCCTAAGGCACAGTTCAAAATTCCTAATCAGGAAGTGTTTATTATTTTCAAAAACTCCATTTTGTACTGGTTTCAGGAATCGGAAGGGTACGA
>JACFNL010000193.1 GCA_019454875.1 Candidatus Cloacimonadota bacterium
GCTGGTATGCGGATGGTGCCCATTATGTTGGTGAAGAAATTCCGGCAAACTATCCGCAGGATCATGCTTTTGTTCCCGCAGGCAAATTCACAAATACCGCTATAACCCTCTGGGATACCTACCGCCTTCTGGAAGAACTCAAACAGGCCAATGGCCTGGCTGATGAAGAAGTAATCCGGGCCAGACTGATTGATGCACTAAAACAGGCGGTCATTGGTAAGGCTTTGCAGAAAATGGGCGAGGGCCTGGGCAAATTTTACCAAAATGTCAAGGAGTCCAAAACCCGTGTGGTTTCTCCTTCCGTGCCCGCAACCCGTCAGGAGCTACTGGAAACCAGGGGCCTAGTTTCCAGACCATCCAAGCCGCTTCCAGATCATGTGAGACATACTCTAAACAATGGGGATGAGAATGTACAGGTGTATTTGGGGCGTAATCGTACTGGTGAACCTGTCTATGTAGGGATTTCGAATGATGTTAACCGCCGCCAGATAGAACATGGGGACAGATTTAGAATTGATCCAATTGCAGATGAAAAGTTGACCCGGATGCAGGCCAAAGCTATTGAGGAATATTACATTGAGGTTGGAAATTTCCATAACAAAAAAAGCCCTCTGATGGAGAACAGGAAGCATTCTATCTCCCTTAAAAACAAAGACTATGAGCACTACCAAGATTTTGCCAGAGACTGGCTACAGAAAAGAGGTTTAATCGATGAATCTGGTATCCTTAAAGAAATCCCGTAAAAAACCTGCTGTAGGGGATGTATTTGTCTTTCAACTTATTTTTGAGCCGGAACAGTATCGTTTTGGGATGGTGATTTCCACTACGGCTGTTTTTAGTTCATTTAAAAATGTAATTCTTGTATATATTTACGATCACCTAGGAAAAGGCAAAGAAGATTATCCTGACTTTGCGGCAAAAAGACTCCTGATTCCACCTGAGGGAATCAATACTCTTGGCTGGTCCAGAGGTTTTTTTGAAACAGTTGCCCATCTGGATTTGGAAAAGCACCAGGAATATAAGTTTCCACAGCATCACTTTCGCGGAGTTGCCAGACGGGATATTTATTACGATGAGTTTAACAAGGAAGTCAAAAATCCTGTTGAGCCTATTGGGAATCGTGGATTAGGGAACTACAGAGTCATTGAAGATGCTGTTTGCGACAAACTAGGATATACCCTTTCTACAGACTGAAACCCTAGTGTCCTTGTTCGAAACATCGCATACCTTCCTACAATACGGTTTCTTCCCCAGAGGGCTACATGAAGCTGTGGTAGCCTGATTCTGTTGTAAAGGAGGCTCGGGCTATTGAGAAATATTTTATTGAAGTGGGGGGGGGGTCATCACAAAAAAGACTCGGGAATGCAAAACAAAAAACATTCCATTTCATTAAAGAACAAGGACTATGTTTATTACCAGAAATTTGCCGAACAATGGCTACGAAATCGAGGGTTGATTCCGTGAATCTTGTGTTTCTACAAAAGTCCAGAAAGCAGATCAAGCCGGGTACCGTGTTTGTATTTCAACTCGTATTTGAGCCAGATAAATTTCGATTTGGAATGGTGGTTTCCACTAGTGTCTGGCTAGGAGCATTTAAAGACACTACATTGGTTTATATTTATGATCATTTAGGCAATAGTAAGGATGATTTCCCTGATTTTGCTGCAAAAAAACTACTAATTCCACCGGAAGGTATCAACCACCTTGGCTGGTCCAGAGGTTTTTTTGAAACGGTAGCTCATGTGGATCTTGATAAGCACCCTGAGTACAAGTTTCCACAGCATCATTTTGCTAGTTTTGTTAGAAAAGGTGTTTATTATGATGAGTTTAACAATCAGGTACATGATCCAGTAGAGCCCATTGGAGTTCATGGTCTGCGATAAGTTGGGATACCCATGTTCTGAAGACTAAGCTTGGCTTGCCGTGGATTTTAAACAAAATCCACCGGAGTAACACTTACCATAAGTCTGCTGCCAGAACTCATGTTCACTTAAGGACTCAAATAACTGTTTTGTAAGGCAGTCAGGGAAAGGAAACACCATATCTAGACCTTTTTTTGAACCAATGTTGCAGGGGGCACAATCTGTCACGCCAATCATCGCAGAAAAAAAATCATCTGTCACGCCCCCGTTATTGCAAGTTTTTCTTGACAGACATTTTGATGCCATTTCCCGGCTTATCCCAACCCCTCGAAAAACTCAGGCGTTAATGCCTCATTTCACTCCATGTCTGCCTGATCTCAGACAGGGCTGCCAAAAATCCCAAAATTGCCAAAATATCCCGTTGTTACTACCTTTAAATCAGCCCAAAAACCCCGTGGTAGCATAAATTTATGCAAACACTACATCAAAAAATCACAGATACCGTTAAAGAGTACAGAATTCAGGAAGCCCTCTTAATTGAGCTAACCCAGGAAGCCGATTTCACCAAATTTTATCTGGAGCTTGGTTATTCCTCCCTCTTTGAATACTTAAATCAAGATCAGGGCATCAGTGCTGCCACCGTAAGTAATTTGATAACAGTCGCCCGAAAAGCCGTCCAAATTCCAGCTATGAAAGAGGCTATCCATTCCGGGGAAGTTGGACTAGCCAAACTAAGAAAAGTCTCTTCAGTGATTACTTCTGAGAACAAATCGGAGTGGATTGAAAAATCCAAAAAACTCTCCTGCCGGGAGCTGGAAAAAGAGGTTGCCAAGGTCTCGACCTATA
>JACFNL010000047.1 GCA_019454875.1 Candidatus Cloacimonadota bacterium
TGCACATCTGCATTAAACGAAATATTTCCTACTCCGTAACCGACATTGCCTGAAACCCTGTACAGCTGGGACACTGTTACTGTGGTTCCATTAAATAGAATCCGCCCATCCCTGTCGGCAACAATCTGCCCCTCAGAGTTTAAGGTACAGTTTCTACCCGCCTTCAAATCCCGGCTGTCAACTTCAGATGGTTTTAAGGTCTCACCCAAAACATTGAACCCAGGCTTTCCAGGAACATGAGGCACAAATTCAGCCAGAACCTGCCCTTCAGTCGCCATACAGATACGAGTCACATCGTGAAAATCCACCTGATCCTCAAAATCAAGTTTCTTTTCATCCACAGGGTCAGGAATAGTGTCAAGATCCACATCCTCATCCAGGGAATCATCAGAACCAATTACACTTTCATTGGGATCAAAGTACAAAAGAATCTGGGCATCGCGACCCGCAAATACTGGGGTTCCCTCGGCAATCATTTCCATCTCAAAAGACTTACCCTTGGTGATCAGCTCCATAATAGCTTTTAATCTGTCTTCCTGAATTCCTGCGCGAATCCGATGCAGGCTCAATGCCTCATCCAGCTTTTTTCTATAAAGCACAGAATCCGTTTCTTCCCAGGGGCGGGCCACCCGTCCTGAAAGCCAGGCCGTCATCTTGTCATCAGAAACTGTTATCTCAAGGGAATAGTTATGATCCCTTTCAATATCAGCGATCATGTTGTCGGCCCGAATCTGCAATGGTGTACGCCCCGTCTTGGCAGATGTTGGCAAATTTTTTGGTTCCGGTCTGTGAAAGCCTCCCCGTTCCTTAGTCTGAGAGGAAGTCCCTTTTTTTCCACCCAGGGCTTCCTGCCTTTTAGCTGCGGCCAGTTCCGAAGGGCTTAAGCTCTCATCAAACTCCTTTGAAAGCCTGGCCTTGGCTATCTGATCCTCAAAGGTTTCAGGAGCGGTTTCTGAACTTTTTTTCAGTTTATGCTCCTCCTCACGACTCATCAGACCCGTGTCTTTCAAAATATCCTGAACCTGTTTTAAGGCCTTGAATGTGGAGTCAAATTCCTTCATTGTCTGCTACTTTCCTGCCATAATTGCTTCGATCTCAGCAACTTCCTTAGGAATAGAACTGGTAAGCACCACCGGGCCACTACCGCCAATCAGCACATCATCCTCAATACGGATACCAATTCCTTCATAAGGGGTATCAATTCCACTGTATTCCTTACGGAAATAAAGACCTGGTTCAATTGTCAGCATCATGCCTTCCCGAAACAATACTGCCGAACCATCTGGTTCGTCATACCGGCCCACATCATGAACATCCATACCCAGCCAGTGAGAGGTTCCATGCATATAAAATTTGCCAAGCTCCCCATTATCAATCAGTGAGTCTATATCTCCCGATAAAATTCCAAGTTTCACCAGGCCAGATGCCAGAACCCTCTGAGCCTCCCTGTGAACCTCACGAATCGAGGAACCGATCACACATTTGGCTATGGCCTTTTTATTGGCCTCCAGAACAATTTCATAAATCTCCCGAATTTTGGGAGGGAATTTGCCATCGACCGGATAACATCTAGTTACATCAGCGGTAAACTTGTGTGGTAATTCACAACCTGAGTCAATCAGAAGCACCGTACCAGCTTCAAGCTTTTGATTGTTGTCATGATAATGAAGGCAGGTAGCGTTGTATCCGCCGGCTACAATATGTCCATATCCATGAGTTCCACCATGCCGCTTGTATTCGTACTCCAGAATAGCCTCAACTTCATACTCATACATTCCCGGTTTCAAGGCTTTCATCACGGCTTCGTTGCCTTTTCTTGTGACCTCGGCACACTGTTTAAAAAGCTCAACTTCCTGGGATGATTTACAGTGCCGCATTTCTCCTAGTTCATCTTTAAAGAACTGAATTTTTCTGGGAAATACTGGATTTTTTCGTTTTAGTGTCTTAAATCGCAGTAACACATCATGGATTGCCTTATCGGTGCTCCGATCACGATCAAAATCAAAAAACAGGGTTTTATGCCCTTCCAGCTTCAAAAATAAAACATCAGCAAGCTCTTCATTGGAGTAACCAGCATCCACTCCGTAGTTTTTCACCACACCTTCGGCACCCTCACGAAAACCATCCCAGATTTCCTTTTCCTTGTTTTTAGGCGGTACCAGAAGAATTGACTCGGTCTTTCCCTGTCCATCATGACTCAGGATAAGGCAGGATGCTGGTTCATCAAATCCTGTCAGATAAAAAAAGTCTGAATCCTGGCGAAAAGAATGATGTACATCTGAGTTGCGAGTGGTCAATCTTGCCCCTGGTAAAACAAGTACTCCTGCACCCAAAGATTTCATGAGTCTGTTGCGTCTGTCCCTGTATATATCCTTCATTTTTATCCCCTTGTCTGTAGCACATGCTCATTATAGCCATAAACAGAGTAAAGAAGGTATGATTGTTCGTCCAAATGCTTAAGCTATATCTGTTGCTGATCGCTCTATTTACCGCATTTAGTCTATTTGTTTCCCCCGATTCGTTTTTTGGTGAGCCTTATGCCGAAGTCATTCGGGACTTCTATCACAATGCCAAAACCCATGGTATCAAAAGCATACTGGTACTGGATTATGGATACATTGCCATACCACAAAGATTTCTGGCCTGGATTATCTATCTGATTGCCCCCAACCCTCTGATGTTTTCAACCATCAGTATTGTTGCCTCCCATATATGCCTGGCCGCTCTGGGGATGATACTTCTTTTGCCTCCCTTTCAGTTGCTCATACCCTCCGTTATTCTGAGACTTTTACTGGGCCTTGCTCTGCCACTCAGTATTGATTATGAATCCAGAGTGCTCTTTAACTGGCCTCATGTTTCATTTCTGCCCCTGTTAGCCTCTGCCCTGCTTCTTTGTGAGATTAAAAGGCCCATTGCCTATGGAGCAATCTGGGTTCTGATTCCGTTTTGTGTTGCAAAACCTTTTTCTATTATTTTATTGCCCTTGTTCTGTTTGGCCTTTAAACATCGGCCGGCAAAACTTCTGGTATTGTTGACGCTCTTACAGATTGTTGTACTTTTTATTAATCGGGATAGCGGGCCTCCGAATCTGTTTCCCCTCCCGGCCATTTTAGAATGTCTGGAAGCTGGGATTTATGCCTTGCCATTTGTCCTGAGCTGGGCTGGAATCTTCTTTTTTCCTTTGATTTTTTTTCTCTCCCGAAAACAAATTATCCTCCTGGGCCTTCTGTTTTTAATCCATCTTATATTTCTTGCTGCGTCTTTCAAAACCACCCTGCACGCCCCTTTAGGCATGTACCGGCACATGATCCCGGTGTGGTCCATGCTGCATCTCATATTCGCCCTGGGAATCACAAAAATACAAAGCAGATATCTTTCCCTTGGCCGCTTTTTTTGTTTGTTGTGGATTTTTATAATCCTGAAACACACCCACATGGGTCACTGGAGACTTCATAATCATGGTTTCCCCATGTCTGGAGCTTCCTGGTTTTTTCAGGCAAGTCTTTTGGGAATCAGTCCTGAGAACTGTATTCCCATAAACCCCTGGACATGGCTGTCCCATCGGCAGTGTTATACAAAACCAGATCTAATGACCTTTATACCAGAAGGAGCTTTTCAACATACATCATCACTCATTCCATTCCATTTAATCCTAAAAAATCAATGCCCCGATATCCAGGGAATGTATCTGTTTGCAAAGTCCTCTGATCCAGATATGCAAAAAATCAGTTACCGGGTTGAGATCGAATCCAATACTTTAACCCGCCATCTTATCCTGCACACCAATTCAGTTAAGATTCTGCAAAATGACATGCATTTATTATGGGTTCCACTAAACGCAAGCGATCAGGAAATCAGAATCTGGCCCGGGGATTCTCTAAAAATTTATCAAACCCCTGTATCAATATTTAAGGCTTTGTAATCAGGGCCTTAAATGGAGCCCACTGCTCCAAGGCATTAAAGGCAAACTGCACGGCCAAAGCCGCCAGTAAAAGTCCCATCAGACGGGTCACCAGTTTAATTGCCAAAGGATTTAAGCGCGACGCCCCATGAACAGAAAGAGCAAGAATCCAGTAACTTAACACTGACACCACAAGGATCGCTGCAATCAGGCCCCCTACATGCAGTGGAGTATCCGCCTGACCCATCAGAATCAAAGCGGCTGAAATTGAGCCTGGGCCTGCCAGCATAGGAACAGCTAGAGGGGTGATGGCAATATCATCCTTGTCCTTGGCCACAGATACTTCCTCAGAAGTCTCACGGGATTCAGAGGGTCTGGCATAAAGCATATCCAGAGCAATTCTCATAAGCAAAACACTTCCTGCCAGCTGAAAGGCAGGCATGGTAATTCCTAAAACCTGAAAGATCCAGTTTCCAGCCAGGGCAAACAGCATTAAGACCCCAGCAGCAACCGCACAGGCCAATCGCGCCATTCGTAGTCTGTCCGCCACGGCATCACGAGCAGTCATGGCTAAAAAGGCCGGAATAAGTGCAATAGGGTCTACAATCACAAATAGTGAACTGAAGGCCAAAAAAGTATATTCTGCTACAGACATAAGTGCTATCAGTGTAGGAAGGAATTATAGTGCTGGCAACCAAATTTTATACTGGAGCTATGCTGCTCATCTGGATTTTATCCTCTGTGTACGAGGCCAATAGCCCCATGCGTCCCCAAAATCCTGTACCACCCTATCCCTATATCAGTGAAGAGGTCGAATTTAGGAGTCAGGGACTATTATTGAAGGGGACGCTCACCAGACCAAAACTACCTGGGCAACACAAGGCTCTTGTACTGATAACCGGCAGTGGACCACAAAATCGCGATGAAGAAATCCTGGGACATAAACCCTTTCTGGTTCTCTCAGACCATCTGAGCCGGCAGGGATTCGTTGTTTTGCGTTATGACGAACGAGGGGTTGGCGAATCCGAAGGCGACTTCTCCAAGGCAACCAGTCAGGATTTTATGTTTGACGCACTGAGTGCCTGGGAATATTTGCGCTCCCAGGACTTTTGCGACCCTCAGCAAACCGGCCTTCTAGGACATTCAGAGGGTGGCATGGTTTCTATAATGGCTGCTGCAAAAGAGCAAAAAATTGCATTTCTAATTCTTCTGGCAGCTTCAGTCCATCCTCTATCCGAGATACTTTATGATCAGAGACAAAGAGCATATAACAATGCCGGGATCCCCAAAGATCATAGTGAACTGCTTCAACAATCACATCAGAGGCTTGTCGAACTTGCCACTTCTGAGGCTGACGAACTTCAGATCCTACGGGAGTCCGTCTATCTGGCTCGAATTTCTCTAACAGTTTCAAAACCTCTTAACAAGGAGGAACGGGCCCAAAGAAAACAAAATCTTTTACAGCTGTCCCGATATCTTCAGGCCGTCTACAAATCCCCCTGGATGCGATTTGTATTAAAGTTTGACCCTGTCCACGATTTGAAAAAAGTATCCTGTCCTGTCCTTGCCTTAAATGGAGAATTAGATACCCAGATTCCAGCAAAAGCAAGTCTTGATCTGATAAAAACCGCGTTAACAAATGCCGGAAACCACAATGTCACCGTTCACTCACTACCTAATCTGAATCATCTGTTTCAAAAGGCTGTTAGTGGAGAAGTCTCTGAATACGCCACCATAGAAGAAACCATAAACCCCACCGTCTTAAAAATTATTACGGACTGGTTATGAAATTTGTGTCCGTTTTTGAGTGTCTGAGTTTTCTTTCTATTTTAGGAACTGGCTTAAACATTCTTTTCTCCGATCACCATTTTTTTGCTCTGGCCGATCACTTTCGTTTCCAGTTTACAGTTGTTGGTGTGCTGATTTTTATTCCGCTTCTTGTAAAAAGAAATCCCTGGGCCTTTGCCGCTATTTTAGCCACAATCACTCAAGCCACATGGGTTATGCCATGGTATTTAAAGACCCCGGTTAAAGTGTGTTCTAATCCTCTTAAAGTAATGGTAGCCAATGTTTTAAGCAGTAATCCCGAGCCAGAGAAATTTCTTGCCTGGTTTAAAGATCAGCAGTATGACATTGTGGGCCTTCTGGAAATCAACAAGGCCTGGAATGAGCGGCTTTCTCCCTTCAAGGAGGTCTATCCCCACCATGTTGAAGTACCTATGGAAGACAATTTTGGATTGTCTCTTTACAGCAGGCATCCTATTTCCAAGTCCTCTATTACCCAATATCACTACAATAGCCCAATCAGTATTGAGGCCACCATCGTTCTTAGCTCAGGCAAAAATGTACTTGTTATTCTGACTCATCCGGTGCCACCAGTTGGTTCGGAAATGTCAAAGATCAGACAGGACCAACTTCAAGGCATGATTCAAAGAATCCAGTTGATTCAAGATACGCCTGTATTGGTAATGGGCGATTTTAATATGACCATGGGGGAATCCACCTACTACCAATGGGAGCAAAAAACTGGCCTTAAAAACTGCCGCCGCGGTTTTGGATGGATGCCTTCCTGGAGTGTGGGAACTGCATTTGCCATTCCCATCGATCATATTTTTTATACAAATGAGATGCACCACTCCCACTTTGAGATCGGTCCCGATGTTGGTTCCGATCACCGTCCAGTTTTAGCTAATTTATGTCTTAGTTCAGACCCTTTGATGTAGTATGCCGCCATGGTACTTCGCAGGCTGGACAAAGAGTTTTTAAGGCTTTCCGCTCCGATTATTTTTCAGAACGGAATCAAGGCGTCTTTTCAGGCACTGGATTCAGTTTTAATCTCAAGGCTTGGAACCTGGGCCTTGGCCTCGGCCGGATTTACGGCCCAGATCATGGGCATTGGTCTTATGGTTCTGTTTGCCTCAAGTGCAGCCTTGCAACCAGTAATATCTCAGGCCATCCAGTCAAAACATCAGGAAGTCAAAGCCTGGGCATTTGTCTGGAAAAGTACCTGGATTCTTCTTCTACTGGGGCTTTTTTTAGCAGGGGTCGGATTTTTTTCCCTGGATATGCTTTTAGACTGGGGTGGATTAAGTCCTGATGTAAAAGTTGCTGCCAGAGAATATTTGCTGGCATCTCTACCCATGCTACCTGCCATGGCAATGGCTTTGCCTCTGGAGGCCGCTTTACGGTCCAAAAGAAAAATCAAACTGGATATGCAGATTCGTATGTTTGGTCTATTTGTGAATGCCGTATTAAGTATTCTTTTGATTCACGGGCTATGGGGAGCTCCTGCCATGGGTGTTGCCGGAGCAGGGATTGGTAGTTCCGTCAGTAAAATTTTAGAAGCAATTCTTTTGATCTTTGTCTGCAAACGAATCAATCCTACGACTAAATCGATAACCGGCATTCCCAAAGATTGGTGGCATTTTGTCATAAAAAGCCTAAGTTCACTTTGGGTTCAGGAAATTGCCTGGGCCATGACCATGCTTTTATGGATGCGCTATTTTGCCGATTTGGGCACAAATTCTTTGGTCTTGTGGCAGATCGTCACACAAATTGACACAATCCTGATTTGGTCATCTACCGGATTTTCAGCCGCTGGCGGCATTATCATTGGCAAAGAGTTAGGCAGAAGAAATTTTATTCGTTCCTACCGAGTCAGTAAACGAATTCTAAAAATCTGTCTGTGGGCCGGATTGGGTATCATGCCCCTGGTCTGGCTTTTTAAGCCCGTCTTGTTTATGGTTTTTGATCTGGAAGCTTCTTTACATGTTCAAGCATCTGAACTTTATTTTTTGTTTGTTTTAGGTGTTCCAATTCGTATGTTATCCATGGTTGCACTTCTGGCCATGCTGCGATCCGGGGGAATTTTTTTCCATTCAGCAGCCGGTGAAATTGTAATGTGCTGGCTCTTTTCCATGCCCGCTATGGAGCTTTTAAGACGCAGTGGACATGCCACAGAATCTGGCTATTATCTGATCGTACAAATTACCTGGCTCCTAATGCTTTTATGGTATCTGGCCTTAGTGTTTAAAAAGAGCTGGTTAAAGCAGGTCAGCACAGAAACCCTGGTAGCAGATTGACGATTTGCACAAATCCGCTTATGCTTACATTGTGGATTTCACAAAACAGAGGGGAACTGATGCTAAAAAAGACCGGAATTGTTATCAGGTGTCTCGGGATTTTTGCAAGTCTGGGTTTGGGTTTGGCCTTTCTGGCTGGAATTGCCTATTCTATTCTCCCATATCTATTTCCTACCTATGCACTGTTCAATAAAACCTGTGGGGCAGTGGGAGCATGTGATTTAATTGATTATTCCGTTAAGGCTATTTTTGTGCTTGGATCTCTTTTTTTATGGCCTTTAGCGGTAACCCTTGAAAAAAAACTTTCAGAGAGAGCCAGAATTGTTCTTAATTTCCTTATGGCCTTTAGCCTGATTACACTGTTTACGGTCTAGTTTTAATGTTTGGCAAATACTCTCATACGATGTTTTATGTTTTGGATGTTTCCAAAACTGTGATCTGGTATATCGAAAAGCTGGGTTTTCAGGAACTGTTCATCACGGAATACTACGGGTCTGTGCGACACAAAATTTCCGGTACCAGGATTGATTTTCACAAGATGTCTCACAAGGATCTGTCCCGCCCGTTTCCAGCAACACCCCATTTTTTCTGCTCGGATCTGGATGCTAGTGTTGCTTCATTGCTGGAGCTAGGGATTATGGTTGAACCCGTACGGTCCGAAGGTGACGGGCCTCGATTCAGTTCCTTTAAAGACTGCGAAGGCAATGTAATTGGGCTAGTCGAGCAAACCAGCCCATAACCGTCTTATGCGGGCCTTCCATCCGGTCTTTCAGTAAACAGAATTCTACTGTAGACAAAAGCCCAATATACCCAGATCAATGACCAGATCCCCCCGCCAATATGCCAGGATAGTTGCGACAATGAAGGATCATACCAGGGAACAAATACCCGAATCAAAAATACAGGTATCAATAAAAAGAAGCTTATGACAATGCCTGTTGGGGCAATAATTGGTCGTCCTGAATGCCCCAAAGACACCCGTGACATCATTCCTAGAACTAAAAAACTCAGAGCTCCCATACTGATGGAATGTAGTACCACTGTTCTTGGAACCTCAATGTTTAAAAGTTGTAAAGATCGTAGAAACAAAGGCACAGAAAGCAGGGCATGCCCAATATGTAAAACCCAAAGCATGGGATTTAAAAGAGTTTTTTGACTGTGCCAGGACATCATTCGCACAAGAAGCAGGATGGCTGCAATGCCCTGAAGTATTGCCGATAGACTTCCGGGACTGCCATGATGAAGGATCAGCCCAATTGCCAGAAGTATATTCAGAGTAATATCAAGCTTTATTGATTTTTCAATACTAACCCCACCAATAGCCCTACCGGAAAAAAACGGGATTACCCTCCCTCCAATAATCACCATCAGAAGAACAATCAGATCAAGAGCCGCCAATGCCGGATCAAATGACGATTCCAATCCAAAATAATCACAGAAGGCAAACAGGGAAAAGGCAATCAATATAAGCGGAGCAAAATAGTTTTTAACCTGTTTTGGGGCCGTAAAAATGGCCCATGCCACCCAGATTGCACTCAACCAGAGCCATAAACTTGCCAGAATGGAAACTACAAGGGGACTCATCCTGACAGGACTAAATGGTATGAGGACAGAGAGGAGCCAGAATCCCCATACCACCGCCAGGCTCTTACCGCGTAAGGCCTGGCCTCCAGTCCAGTTTGGCACTGCTGTTAATAGAAATCCTACAATAACTGCACCAGTAAAGGAAAAAATCATGGCATGTCTGTGCCAGTACACACCGGCAAGGTGATGGATGGGACCACTCAGTTTCCCACTAAGAATAAATAACCAGAGCATCAGGGCCAGAGCGGCAAATACAGAAGCTCCAAAAAAGAAAGGTCTGAATCCCCTGCCAAAAAATGGATGTGGTTGTAATTCTGGTTCATGTGGCGGCTCTCCCACCATGCGTAATGGCACAAATTGCATAAAATTCTCCTACTGGTAGGCAACACATTTTTCGCAGGCTGTGTTGCGAACATCCTTTTTGAGATTGGCTTCCCTCAAAACCCGGAAGGGTTCAGAGTGCCAGGCCTCCATAAAAGGAGTGGTTAACAAATCTCCCATGTGAAATCTTCCATCATGGTCAAAACAGCAGGCCGACAACCTGCCGTCATAAGTAATATGTCCTTCTGTAAACAGAGACCAGCAGGGAAGAGGTGCCCTCATAGCTTCCAAACGGCCTGGATTACCGGCTACTGGAACTGTCCCATGAGCCCCGGCAGTCAACCCTGCCTGTCCATACAAAGGCAGATAATAATGCTCATCAACATAGGGAATAATCAGGTTGGCGGCCTTTTCCATAGCCAGCTTTTCCTCACCCTTTCTTTCAATGGATGAGGCATATACTCCGCAGGCATATCCACCTTCATCACGAACCCTTCTAGCCCCCTTAATGTTTTCAATCACAATTTCCCATTCGGACCCCTTCACTCCCGTAACCCGGGTAAAATCCCTGGCATCTGTAGAGTTGAAAGAAAACTTCAGGGAATCCAGTCCTGCTTCCATCAGAACCTTAACCCTGTCTGGTGTTGCTCTGCGCCCATTGGTGGTTAAAAACACATAGGGGTAACCAGCAATCTGCTTGGCAAAGGCCACAGCCTCCTCCAGTCGTGGATACAAAAACGATTCGCCCAGATAAAACAGACCAATTTCTTCTACCCCGGCCTCGCGCATTTCCAGAAGAATTCTTTGATAAAATTCAAAGTCAATATCCCCTTTTCCCCGCAGACGATCTTTGGTAGCACAAAAGAAACATTGAAAGTCACAACGGGCCGTGAGTTCTATTTTCACAGATTTGGGAGCTGGTGGATCAACCCGTCTCCATGCTGCTTTTAGCTCTGTAATGTTGTCAATTCGTGTGGTAATCATAATTTGCACCTCATACCTGACAGGTATCCTTGTTACAAAATCTTTCTGGTTCGCTGACTTCCGTCTGTAATCTGCTCCAATCCAAGGACCCGAGGTTCTGGATTCTCATTCCCCATTCTGCTTCTGAAATGGCCTCAATCGGCATTTGTGGCCACACCTGGGATTGACTGACAGGGAAAAAACTGACTGATTTCAAGCGGGGATAAAAATGATTTAAAAGACTGGCTAGCTGTGGCCCCTCTTTTTGTAAATCAAAATGGATGGTGGCACTAACCATATTGTCAGACCAGTCTTCCTGCAAAGCTGACAACAGTGACATCTGGGTAAAAGCTGAAACCTGGTTCTGTACTTCCAGTGCTGAATAGGCAACGGGAAATTCAAATACCGTAGTGGTTGAATCCGTAACATCCGGTTCTGCTGGAACCCCTCCCCTTAACAGGACTTCGGCCACGGGACTATGGGAAGCTACCCGCATCCGTCTGATGGCGTGTCGGGCCACAGGCCAATGCATTCCAGGGCTGACTCCAGCCAGAAGCGACACCGTTCCTGAAGGTTTTACTGTGGTAAAACGAATGGGTACTGGTACCCCACATTCTTTTGCCAGAGATTTTGTATACTCTGAAACCTCAAGATAAGAAGACCTAAGAGTTTTTCTGACCCGGTTAAAACCTTCTTTTCCAATCCAGTCTGCAATACCTGAAAGCGAAACTCCTACCCTTCTGTTTCTGGCAATAATAGCATTGGTCTTTTCACTATGAGTTGGCAGTAAAGACACTGTCTGAGCCAAAAAGGAAGCTGCCATCAATGCCTTTTGAAGCTGTCTTTCATTTTTACAGCGACTAGGAAATACCTCCGCAAGGTTACAAAGTTCCATACTTTCCAGAGGGATTTCAGCACAAGGATTACAAAGAGTGGCTGTGTCCGGCCTTCCATCTCCCATACGGCCATGTCGTTTTACATTGCCGCTGAAAAAAAATCCCGGCTCACCGTTGTAGCGAACCATATCCAGAATATCTTCGAGCTCACCCTCAGGAAGCTCATCTTCTATTCTCACTGTGTTATTAGACAACCAGGCTATATCCTGTCTCTCAGGCATGTGTTCTGGATTTTTCAAGCGTAAAAAATCCTCATCTCCGGGACATCCTAAAGCAAGCTGGGCAGAGCGTCTGACATTGCCAGCCACCACACAACGAGCCACAGCATTAAAGGAATCGGCTGCCAGTCTAGTCAATGAAATCTCCCCATTGGCTGCCATTTTCAGAATTCTGGACAATCGCTGATGGAGTTCCCGCAGTGGTTCAGGCCCAGATGCAGTTCCACCAAAACCATGAATTTTTGCCCCTTTTAAACGCAAAAGACTATAGTCAAATACTGGTTCCGGCAAACCCTTCTGGTGGGCTTCAACCAGAAGTTTCACCGAATCCACCCATCCTTCTCGACTATCCGCAATCACGGTTTTGGATACGGGAACATCCAATGCTCCCATGGGTCTGGTTCTGATAAAGGTATCAAAACCAACCCCCACACCAAGCATTAGCATATCCATTGCCCAGGGTAATGATTCCTGTAGTGGCTCTGCATGGACAGCCGCACAATTACACAGGGCAGCCGCTCCATGCCGGGCCACATGCTCCGTACCCAAGGCCCACAATCCCCGTCCTGGCGGCAACCAGCGCAAATGATGCATCATTAAAGCCATTTCACTGGCCCAATCCTGCATGACTTCCTCGTTCCAGGGTAAAAAATTCCTGCGGAAATGCCATTTACGAATCGAAAAAATACCTTCAATGGCACGAACAGTTACCTCGCCCCAGTTTTCCAGAGTACCGTCCGCCTTCATACGGGAATAGGTCCGATAAAACACGGCCTCACTAAAATTTCCAAACCCAAAAGGTACCGGCATTTCCTTAATCTTCTGAGCAATTTTGGAGTTGAGTCTAAAATGGGATATCTCTGGATCAAGAATCACTTTTACTCCTTAATAGTCTGGCAATTGCTTCAGCCATTTCCTTAGGATCAGCACCTAATTTTGGTTCTTTCATGACAAACTGACCTTCAGAATCCATCAGAATCAGACCGCTGGCATGCCCGTAACTTCCATCCTTTTGAAGACGGTAGGGAAGCTCAAGAAGCTGAGACAGGCTCTGGGCATCTGCTGAAGTTTGGGCTGTGAACAGCTGGATTCGAGAGTTTTCCAGCTGATTTCTTTTTGCAAAAGCCTTTAATGCCTTGGGGTTGTCATTTTTAACATCCATTGAAACCAGTACAAGATCAAAATCTACTGCTCCCAGCTTTTTGGCCTCCGCCTCAAGCCTCAGCATATCTTTGGCGATCTGGGGACAAATTGAAATGCAGCTTGTAAAAAACATGGAAATTACAACTGGCCGTCCATAAAACTGTTCCAGATCCAGCTTTTTCCCATCCACATCCTTAATCCCGACCGGCACCTGATACAGGGAGCTGGAAGGTAATACCGACTCTTCTTCACTTTCCACCGAACAACACGGTTTGGTTTCTTCTGCATTGAACGAAACGATACATAGTAATAATAATAAGATACGCATAACTGCTCCTCATTGATTCTGGGCACAGCGAAAGCCCAGGTTTCTCACGGTATAGTTAGCCTTAAGGCTACTTCTTAACCCATAGCGGATAAACGAAGTATAATTGGAGACATCAACAGCCCCTCCGGCAGATGCCCCACAAAAGGCTTCGGCCTGGACCGGAGCCTCTGAGTCAAAGTCCTGAACCCATTCCCATATCAGCCCATGCAAATCCCAGATTCCCGATTCGGTTGCAAAAGTGGATTGTACAGGGGCCTCATTAACTCCAGGGGCTGAATACCAGGCCAGAATCTCCTTTTCATAATTTTTACTTGCTGCTGCCAGCTCCCATTGGGCCGTTGTAGGAAGTTCCAGCCCAAGATGACGACAATAGGCATTGGCAACATACCAGGACACATTGGTTACGGGATGGTGTTCCTTACCGGAAGGTGGTGTCAAATCATCTACCCAGTCCCTGAGATAGTTTTGATCTGCCATCAGGGCCGGTACTTTAGAGCGCATATACCTTGGAGACCGTTTGACAAACTTCAAAAAATCCTCATTGGTAACAGCGTGTTTCTGCAGTAAAAATGACTCCACAGTCTGACTGGGCATTTCCTGTACAAAGGGGATATATACCCCCCCATTTACAGGCAGAAGCTCTGTTGCGCCAAGCACAGTCGCTGCCATAAGAAACACCATCGGGTAGCTCATAAAATCCCCCTACTCGGATTTAGCCTTTACTACCTGTTCCACGGTAACCATGTCCTTGGCATTGTTGCCAAAGTTCTGACGGACATAACTCATAACAGCGGCCACATCTTCATCACTTAAATGAAGCACTGGCATAACCGAGTTATATTTCACTCCATTGACTACAATCTCCCCGGACAGTCCATTAGTAACTACCCGAATGGAGCGATTCAAATCAGCCATTAACCAGTCTGACTTGGCAAGTGGTGGGAATACCCCGGGAATTCCTTTGCCTCCAGCCTGATGACAGGCCTGGCAGGATGTTTCGTAGATTTCCTTGCCATGTTCCAAAACCTTAGCAGGAGACAGGGCCACCTTTTCTGGGGTCTTGCCTATAGGCATGGATTGAATGGTTCCGCCTTCCGGGTGATATACCGTATTCGAAATTTTGCCGGAATAAACTTCCAGATCTGGTTCGCCCTCAACCTTCAGGATACCAACAGCTCCTTTGTTAAAAGCTCTGGTGATTGAGTGATCCACCAGCACATAATTCCCAGGAACCTCAGTTCTGAATGTCACCATTGCCGATCCACCAGCAGGAATGAGGGTTGTTTGTACATTTTTCTGGCTGATCATGGTTCCACCTTCTCCATACACATCATCAAAAATCTCACCGATGACATGGAAGGATGAGATCAGATTAGGCCCGCCATTTCCCAGGTACATGCGGATTTTTTCTCCGGTTTTAGCCTCAATGGCATTGTCTCCCATTAACGCACCAACGGATCCATTAAACACTACATAATCCGGTCTTTCATCAATGGCCTTTTCCATGGACAGGGGCTGTAATCCCCGCTCACCATTGCGGCCCACTGTGTAAAACTCAGACTGCATAATGTAAAACTCCCGATCGACAGGGGGCAGTCCAAACTTTGGTTCTACAAGAATGAGTCCATACATTCCATTGGCAACATGCATCCCAACTGGTGCCGTGGCACAGTGGTATACATAAAGCCCTGGATTGATGACCTTAAAAGAAAATTTAGAGGTATGACCAGGAGCTGTCAAAGAAGCTGCTGCCCCGCCTCCTGGGCCCGTTGCTGCATGCAGATCAATGTTATGAGGCACTTTGCTGTCAGGATGATTAGAGAGCATAAAATCGATAATATCTCCCTCCCTGACACGAATCATAGGTCCAGGGACGGCCCCACCAAAAGTCCAGAATGTGTATTCCACTCCATCCGCCAGGCGGCTCACTTTTTCAATTGTGGTCATTTTCACCTGCACACGGGCTGGATGGTCCCGTTTGATGGCCGGGGGTACATTGGGAGCATAGGTTAAAGTAGCCTCCTCAATGGGCATTTTGTCCTGAGTCCAGGACATTGGCAACAGAGCCAAAGCCAATACAATGTGTCCTAATTTCATGAGAACCTCCTTGGATCTGCCAGAAGCTTTTCTTCAAGCTGTCTGGCTCTTGGAAAGAGAATCGTGTTCTCTTTATCTATATGCTCCCGGATGTTTTGGGCCAGTTCTGAAATGGCCCGCACCACCGAACTCCAGGCATGACTAGCCGAGACGGGAGTACAATTTTTAAGGTCTTCCCCCAACTGGTTCAATATTTCCAGTGTGGTTTCATGCTCACCTTCCATACAATGGATGGGTCCGACCACAGTTCCTGGCATTACACTCAGATCCTGGGGGGGGCGATTTGTGACTTCCATCAGCCGAATCAAGGGAAACAATACCCTTTCCTCTTTGGCCATATGGGTATCCAAATCCTCCTTGAGCACCATAAGGGTGTTTAATATTTTCTCTAGGCCGATGGGGCAGTCATCGCGGTTTTTTAACTTCTGCAATGTGTGTAAAAGCAGAGGAAATTCTCGGTACAACCAATCATGGTGTGCTGTCAGAATATGCACAGTCCAGTCTTCAAGACTAGCATGCAAATCAGGAACTATTGCCTCACATTTCTTACACATTACACGACCTCCTGCCTCACTATTTAAATTTTGACTTGTTTTCTCTGTGCCAAACTAAAGGCAAGTCCTGTGCCAAAACATAAAAATGAGAGTTCATGGGCTTTGACCCAGGAAGGTGTTGTTAATTTGACAATGGTTGAGAAGGAATAGTCTTGTCAGAATGACAAAATCATGTGATTTTGACTATCTGATTAGGACTGGTTTTCGATCATGGATTGTAAGCTGGTCTGGCTGAATGCATCACAGGCCTGCCCGATTGTGTCATCAATACGGCGATGCAAGGGGCACAAGGAATGGGCATGCTCTGGAAGGTTTAATGGACAGTGTGAAATCCTTTTAATGGGATCGACTGCCATAATTACATCCAGAACCGTAATTTGTGATGAGGGCCTTGTCAGTCTAAAGCCTCCACTTGGCCCCCTTTGGGAGCTTACCAGTTCCGCATGAACCAGTTGCTTCATGATTTTATGCAAATAACTGGCCGGGACCTGAGTGATCTGGGCTATGACATGGCCAGGCAGTGCCTCCGCTTCACGGGAAGCCAGACAAACCATTGCCCGCAAGGCATATTCTGCTGTTTGAGAAATCATATTTGTATTATAACATAATGGATATTGACATCCATATATCTATTATTGTTTCCTTATAGCAGAATACTTGATCAGCATGAAGGAGGAATCTATGTTGACCAAATCCCAGGCCCGGGCCTTTTTTGTCATTGGCACCGGACTGTTTACAATTATCTTTCTTGGTCTGACCGTGGATACATTAAAACAAATCCCCCATCTGACCAAACAGCAGAACATGAGCCCCGAGGTCATCAAAGGAAAACACCTCTTTGATCAGTACAACTGTATGGGCTGCCACACAATTTTAGGTGAAGGTGGTTATTACGCTCCAGAACTGACAAAGGTCTATGACAGAAGAGGCCCTGTATTTATCGATATGATGCTTCAGGATCCCGAGGCTCTGTTCCCCGGGGAAAGACGCATGCCTAAATATCCTTTCTCCAAAGAAGAAAGAGACAATATGATCGCTTTTTTTGAATGGATTGGAAAAGTCGATACCAGCGGATTTCCTAAAGATCCACCCCTTGGAAAACAATTCATTATCAATCCGACCAAATTTCAGACAGAGCAAAACACAACCACAAGTACCGGCGCGGCAACTGCCGTTAAAACAGTGGCCAAACCCGCAGTGCTTGATACATTGTGTATAGCCTGTCACGCTGTTGGCGGGAAAGGGGGAGCCATTGGCCCAGCCCTGGATGGCATATCAAAAACCCGTGATGCCAAATGGCTACGGGAATGGCTTCTGGATCCCGCAAAAATCAAACCCGGAACTACAATGCCCAAACTTCCCCTGTCGGAAAACGATCTCAATGCTCTGGTGGAATACCTGAGCGTACTTTAAGAGGTAAAATATGAAATTCAAATCACAAAGTATTGCCTGGTATTTTTTTGCCCTGAGCCTGGTACTGTTTTCACTACAGATCGTTTATGGATTTGTGATGGCTTTTGCCCATGTGGGTTATGACTGGCTTCATCCCATCGTGCCATTTAATACAGTGCGCACAACCCACATTAACCTTTTGGTAGTATGGATGTTATCCAGTTTTATGGGTGCAACTTATTTTATGGTTCCTGACGAGTGTGATCGGGAAATTCACTCGCCTAAACTGGCATGGATCCAGCTTGTTTCGTTCGCTCTTGTTGGTGTGGTCGCCGTTGCCGGATTTCATGTAGGCTGGTGGGAAGGTCGAAAGTTTCTGGAAATTCCCAGACCCCTGGACTACCTGGTTGTGATCAACATTCTAATGTTTTTATACAATGTTGGTATGACCATATGGAACTCGGAACGCACCAGCACCACAGTTATGGTTCTTTATATGGGGCTGTTTTCTTCAGCCCTACTGTATCTACCCGGAATGATCTCGTTTGATCATCAGACCGTGGACTCCTACTTTCGCTGGTGGGTGGTACACCTTTGGGTAGAAGGTGTATGGGAACTGATTATGGGCGCTCTTTTGTGTTACCTGCTGATTAAACTGACCGGGGTTGACCGTGAAGTGATTGAGAAGTGGCTGTACATCATTGTAGGTCTTACATTTTTGTCAGGAATTCTGGGTACAGGCCACCACTACTACTGGATTGGTGTTCCAAGTTACTGGTTATGGGTAGGTGGCTTCTTTTCCGCTCTTGAACCATTGGCATTTTTAGGAATGACCATTTATGCCGTAAGTATGTACCGAAAATCGACAAGAATTCATGAAAACAGAATCGCCATATTTTGGACTATGGGCTGTGCAATTATGTCTTTTGTAGGGGCCGGATTTTTAGGATTTGCTCATACTTGGCCACAGGTCAATATCTATACCCACGGAACCTTAGTCACCGCAATGCATGGACATATGGCATTCTGGGGTGCCTATGCCATGGTCAACCTAGCTATCATGACCTATTGTCTGCCCCTGCTTACCGATAAAAAGCTAAAACCAACCATAACAACCTATCTGGGATTCTGGCTTTCCAATGTCGGGATGGTGGCCATGACTTTGGCATTTGGGGTAGCTGGAATCACTCAGGTTTATCTGGAAAGAATTGTAGGCTTAGACTTTCTTGTGGTGCAAAAGGAAATTGAAGTCCACTTTATTGGTCTCATTCTGGCTGCCTGTTTGTTTACTGTAGGTGTGACTCTTTTTATTGCCGACTACTTCCGCTATGGATTTCCTCGATTTACTGGCCCAGACATGAGGACAAGTACCGAAGGAGTCTGACATGACTGAAGTATTTTACAAACCACAGGGGCGGGAGGTAGAACTATTCCTTGCCGCCCACAAGCTGAAAATGTCCGTTCTGTTAAAGGGTCCTACTGGTTGCGGAAAAACCCGTTTTGTAGAGTCTGTTGCTGAAAAACTGGGATTGAATCTCATCACAGTTTCCTGCCATGAAGAAACCTCTGCCACAGATCTGGTGGGCAGACATCTTTTGATGGGTTCTGAAACCGTATTTGTTGACGGTCCGCTCACGCGGGCCGTCAGGCAGGGAGGAATTTTATATCTGGACGAGGTTGCCGAAGCCAGACCGGATGTGCTGGTGGTTTTACATTCGATCACTGACTACAGAAGGCAGCTGTTTATAGAAAGAACCGGAGAAACCCTGGTTGCCCCGGATTCATTTATGGTTACTGCCTCCTTTAATCCTGGATACCAGAAAGGACTTAAAGAGTTAAAACCTTCTACCAGACAAAGATTTATTTCCATTCCATTTACCTATCCCCTACCAGGTCCTGAGGCGGAGATTGTGGCACATGAGTCTCAACTGGATTTGAAAATGGTAAAACATCTGATACAGATTGCCACCCAGATCCGTAATCTCAAGGAGCTTGGATTGATGGAGACTGTCTCCACAAGGCTACTCATTGATGCCGCCAAACTGATAGGAGAAGGCATTGAACCAAGGCTTGCCTGTCGAACTGCGATTGTAGAACCATTAACCGATGAAGATGAAGATCGGATTGCCTTGACCGATCTAATCTCCATGCAGTTTTAATCATCATGGACTTTAGTGAAACATTGTTTCAAAAGGCACACCGGGCTTTCCGACGCTTTCAAAGGCAGAAGAATCATTCGGAAACCAGAGTGTACCTTAGTGATCTGAGTTCTCGACTGCAAAACCTGGCTGCCGCCATCACTGGCAGGAATCTGGAAATTATCCCGGTTCAGTATGCCGGCGGCTACAATCGTACGCAGATATGTCTACCAGAAAGTATCGATCTTTTCCAAAGCTCGAGCTTAAATGAACAGTACTATTTTTTTCGTACCGGTTATTCGTCTCTTGCTAGCCTTCTGCCAAACAAGGAAGAGCCATTACAAGTCCTTATGACATTAAAACGAAAACTGCCTTCCCTGTTTGCAACCGCAAAGGTATTGAGTTCCTATCTCAAACCTGAGCAAACTGCACTCCTCATCGGACAAAGACTAAAGGATGTTCTGCCCTCAGAATTGGGTGTGGAGTCGCTAAACTCTTCCGATAATGAGGAATTGCCCCAGGAAAAGAAAATATCTGAAAAGAAAATTCGCTCTACGGCCAATCCTGAAGTAGTCCCCCTGGACCGGCAAAAAGTCGAAGACTATTGTTTGCAGCATCACTTTGAAAAAATTGAAACTGCCGAGGAATTTAACGGAAACTGGAGACTCCCCGATGGGGAGGACGAACTTGAGGATCATGACGAGGCCCTTGATGAAATCACATTTGATTCCATGGTCCGTCTGGATGCCCCTGTTCATGCCATCACATCATCTTCTGTCAGCTTTCATACAAAGGCCTTTGATACATTAAGAGATACACAGGATGTCCCCGGAGCTTTTTATTATGATGAATGGGATGCAAAAAAAAGGGTCTACCGCAAAAACTGGTGCAGGCTTGTGGAAACCACACCTGCCTACAGCAACACCAATGTTCCTGTCTGTAGGCACAAGAAGGAAAAACTGACGAAAGAACTTATGAGAATTCGCTCTATGCGAAGACTCATGCCTAGACATGAGGACGGGGAACATCTTGATTTGGATGCCGCCCTGGATGCCTGTGTAGATATCCGCAGTCAAAAAACGCCCACAGAAAGAATTTACCAGAAGAACCTCCGTCTGGATCCCGGATTCAGTATCCTCATTCTTTTGGATTTGAGCCTGTCCACAGACAGCTATCTGCAAAATGTCAAAATTCTGGATATCATCCGTGAGGCTGCTGCACTGGCTGGAGACACCTTAAACTCTTGTGGAATCCATTTTGAAATTGCCGGATTTCGATCTCGTACCCGACACGAATGTACTTATGTCAACCTGCATTCCTTTCATGAGTCCTGGGATGACTCCAAAAGGCGACTGGCAACTATCAGGCCAGAGGTATATACCCGTATCGGACCAGCAATTCGCCACGGTTGCTTCAGGCTTCGCAGTGCTCCTGATCCAAAAAAGGCAATGCTTCTGGTGACGGATGCCAAACCAAGCGATTTTGATCAGTATGAAGGTTATCATGGAATGCGGGATGTTGCCCGTGCTTTCAGTGAGGCCCGACAACAGGGAATCCATCTTCACGCAATCACCCTTCAGTCTCAAGCCATGGCCCAGTTAGACAGCCTTTTGGGACATCGTGAATATGAACTGGTCCGTTCCGTTAACGAACTCGGGCCTGCTATGGTAAGCTGGGTACGAAGGATGTTATGTCTCGGATAAAACGACCACGGTTTACCACAGCCAAAATCAATAGCTCCTGGGTTGTTCTGGACAGCTCAGACAGCGTAATCTCCACACACACCTCTCTGGCTGAAGCCCAACAAGCCAGTTATGGTTACGAACTGAACAAAACCAGTCCTCTATCTGCACCTGAATCTCCCATGTCCGCCTGGTTTATTGGTCCAGGTTCTGAAAATGCCGATGTTTTTATGGGTTTTATCAAACACATCCTTCAGGACTATTTACACTGGAGACAGAACTACTTCCCTACTGATCCGACAATTATTGACAATCGGCACAAGCGCGAACATCAGCTCTGGACCGATCATCTCCGTGGACAACTGGAATACCTCTTAAAAGAACTCAAGGCCCATTTTCCAACATTTTCCCCAAGGTATCTGGCTCACATGGTTTCAGAACAGAGTATGCCGGCTATTCTTGGGTATTTTGCAGCACTCTTATACAATCCAAACAATGTAACTTCTGAGGCCGCCCCTGTAACTGTAGATATGGAATTGGCCGTAGGAAAAATGATAGCCCAGATGCTTGGTTACACACCGGAAGAATCCTGGGTGCATCTGTGTTCTGGTGGCACTCTTGCAAACATTGAAGCCTTATGGGTGGCCAGAAGTGTGGCATTTGTACCTCTGATAGCCCAGGAATTCTGTACTCAAAAACAGCTAACACTTTTGATTCCCACTGCCAACCATACAACTTGTGAAATAACCAGGCTGTCTCCCAAAATTCTTTTGCAGCTACCAGCCAAAATTGCCTGTAGTATTCCCGAACGCATTCAGCAAAGACTGGTAGGAGCCAAGAATTACACTAAAAAGGATGCCCACAAATGCTGGAATGATTTTGTGGAACAGTCCTCTTATAACATTGCTGCGAGAGGGCTAACCTCTGTTCTCGCAAAATTCGGCGTACAACCAAAAATTTTTGTTTCGGAAGCAGCACACTATTCCTTTCGTAAAGCCGTGAACCTGTTGGGTCTGGGTCGGGATCAACTTGAACTGGTCCCAGTAGATCATAGATATCGCCTGGATACAAAAGCATTAACCCATAGAGTAGAGCAAACACTAAAGGATAGTGAACAGTTTGTTCTAGCCGTAGTGGGAATCCTAGGGACCACTGAGGAAGGTGCGGTAGATCCGGTTCATGATATTCTTGGTCTGCAAAGAACAGTGTCCGCTTCCCTGAACCAGTCGTTCTGGCTGCATGTGGATGCCGCATGGGGTGGATATTTCCGAACAGTCTTTCCCATTAACGAGCCCATTTTAAATCAGGTTCTTTTACCCAAGGATATGGAAACCGGGATAGAATTTGTTTCCCAGGATATCACCTGGAATGATCCGGATGTCATCGCAGCCTTCACCAAACTTCATGAAGCTGATTCAGTAACTGTGGATCCTCACAAAATGGGTTACATCCCATACCCTGCTGGAATCTGTGCCTTCAGGGATGCCAGAATCAAATCCCTGATTTCCGAATCTCCTCCCTACATTAGTGAAGGAGTGAATGATCAGGACAGACAGGATAACAAAGTGGGACCTTATATCATTGAAGGCTCAAAACCTGGAGCTGCCGCCGCCGCCTGCTGGTTGAACCACACAACAATTCCTCTAAATCCAAATGGGCACGGAAAGCTGGTTTTAAGTACAATTCTTGGTGCCCAGAAACTGTACTGGTATCTCAAGGAACATCACAGAGCCTTTTTATGGTATGAATCCTTATCCAAAGGTGAAAAATCCCCACCCTTCACATTTTTTCCAATAAATGTCCCTGATACCAATGTGCTTTGTTTTTTTGTCTATCTGAAAAACCAAAATAACAATCTGGATTTTCTGAACCAGTTAAACGAATCCCTATACCATCGTTTCAGTATTCAAAATGAGTCAGGGGATCATCAGCTAGCCTATATGCAGGAGTTTTTTGTTTCAAGGACTATTTTAAAGACCAGTAATCTTGGTCTTTTAGCTCGGGAGCTAGGGGTTTTAGAAACGGAAATTAAACAAAAAGGTATTTTTGTATTGCGAAGCACAGTTATGAATCCGTTTTATCTAATGGCACAGGAACAAAAAATTAACTACCTAAGAGACTTTGTGGTGTCACTGCATCAGGAAACCAAGGCGATTTTACAATCCCTTAAGGAAAGGATCCCAAAACCATGAAATCTTCCTGGACAGCTCTGTTGGAAATTTCTTTGGGGTTGGGACAGAGCCTGGATTCGACGGTCGTTTTTCGCAGGGTTCTGGATGGACTAAGCCTTCTAATTTCCTATGATGTAGGCACGATTTTACTCAAGGAAGGAGACTGGCTTAAAGTTGCTGCCCATAGAGGTTTTAAACGCAGCATTGTAGATCTGGATCTCAAATTTGAAATTGAACGGCATCCCAGATTAAAAAAGGCATTAGCCGCCCGTGCTCCTGTGCGCTTTCTGGATCCAATGGAGCCAGACCCTTTTGATGATCTTGTAGAAGGAGCTGATCTTCTGACAGGTAAAGTACATTCCTGTATGGCCGCACCAATGCTTTTAGGCCTGGAACCCATTGGATTAATTACGGTTGATTCGCTGGAGGAGGGAGTCTATCAAGCCGAACAGGAAGAACTATTGTGGTTTTTTGGATCTTTTGCTGCCTTGGCCATCCATCATGCCCGCCTGATTGGCTCCCTTGAAGAAAGCCGTCGTCTTCTTGAAGAACAGAATCAGAATCTCAGAAGCAATCTTTCCAGAAATAATGGGAATGAGCTGATAGGTTCCAGTCAGAAAATGAGTTTTCTCAAGCAGTCCATTGAAGTGATTGCCACATCAATTGCCCCCGTATTGATTACAGGTCCTACCGGTTGTGGTAAGGAAATGGTGGCCAGAGCCATTCATGAGAAGTCGGCAAGAAAAGACAAGCCTTTGATTTATGTAAACTGTGCTGCTATTCCTGAAAGCCTTGCAGAAAGTGAATTGTTTGGTCATGTTAAAGGTGCTTTTACAGGTGCTTTAGGAGAAAGACGGGGCAAATTTGATTTGGCTGATGGTGCCACTTTGTTTCTTGATGAAGTGGGAGAACTGCCTCTACAGATTCAGGCTTCCTTGTTAAGAGTTTTACAGGAAGGTGAAATTCAAAGAGTGGGTTCCGACTCTACCAAAAAGGTTGATGTGCGTATTCTCTCTGCGACCAATCGTGATTTGCTGGATATGATAGAAAAGGGATTGTTTCGCCGGGACTTGTATCACAGACTGGCTGTACTTTCAGTCACAGTACCTTCCCTGGATGAAAGAAAAGAAGATCTGGAAGAATTGGCCACTCACTTCTTAAAAAAACTCACAGATCGGCTTGGAAAAAAATATGAACTGAGTCCGGATCTGCTTTTGGATCTTAAGCGGCGTTCCTGGCCTGGCGGAGTCCGGGAACTGTTTCACTACCTGGAATCTTTGGCAACCTGGGCTAAAGCCCTTGGTCACGAAAATCTGTCACCAAAGCAGGGAGAAAGAGCAATCAAATCTCAAAATTTGGTATCTGACTGCCCCGATGAAACCATGAAATTATGGATCGAACTAGGATTTAAGGAAGCAACCCGGAATTTCCAAAAAAAACTGGCTGAATCCGCCTTAAAGCAGTGTCAAAACAACCAGAGCCAGGCGGCCCGACTCCTTGGGCTAGACCCAGGAAACTTTCACCGTAAACTCAGCGAGTTACAAAAGCCATAGTTAAAAAAAACAGGGGCCGTACCCACAATGGATATAGCCCCTGATTTTACTTCAAGAAATCAATACTTTTCTGGAGCAAGCTCCCAGTGTTCTGGAGAACGCCAGAGACTGGACATGATGATTTCTCGCATCCAGATAAACTCTTTGGGCAGTCTGTCATAAAGCTTCATGAACAGTTCTTCGTGTGAGGCTATTTCCTGCTTCCACTTCTCCCTGTCCACATTCATAACCTTGTTAAACGCCTCAACACTGTAGTCCAGGCCATCCCAGGTAATGCCTTTATATTTTGGAACCCAGCCTATAGGGCTTTCAACCGCAGCGGTTTCTCCATTAACCCGTCCCACAATCCAGCTTAAAATTCTTAAGTTGTCTCCATAGCCCGGCCACAAAAATTTGCCATTCTCATCCCGGCGAAACCAGTTGACCCCAAATATTCTGGGGGGGTTGGGTAACTTGCGACCAAAGTTCAACCAATGGTTAAAATAGTCGGCTGCGTGATAACCCATAAAAGGAAGCATGGCAAATGGATCACGACGAACTACACCCTGTTGACCAAAAGCGGCTGCTGTAGTTTCTGAACCCATGGTAGCCGCCATATAAACACCAAAATTCCAGTTAAAGGACTGATACACCAGTGGTACAGTATCAGCTCTGCGGCCACCAAAAATAATAGCCTGAATCGGTACTCCAGCAGGATTATCCCATTCTGGATCCAGGGCTGGATTCTGTGTAGCCGGGGAAGTAAAACGGGCGTTAGGATGAGCAGCCTTTTCTTTGCCATTTTTATCGTGAGGCTGCCCTTTCCAGTTAATAAGACCATCTGGTACTTCTTTGGTCATATCTTCCCAC
>JACFNL010000048.1:0-14866 GCA_019454875.1 Candidatus Cloacimonadota bacterium
ATTGCCAAGGGTGCTTTGCAGCATGCCAGGTTGAAAATGAAGATTTTGTCAACAGAAGCTTATGATGCAGCGGCCTATTCTGTGGGAAAAAATCCATATTACGATCATTCAGGAGAGCAGCCATACCCTGATTACATGGTGGGAAACCAGACACGGGTACTAGGGCCAAACGATGCTTCGTCTGCGCCTAATGGGATTGTAATCAATCCTGGTCCTGCATTTTTGACTGGTACTGTCAGTTTTGATTCCGGCAATCTGATTCGGGAACAGGTGGATCATATCTGCAATACTGCCAATGCCCAGGAATGGGGTACTGGTGATGTGGGGGCAGATCCTTTGTGGAGGCACAAGTTTGATCCAAATGATCCTTTGGACTCAAGGGCTCTTAAGAGGGTGAATCTGGCATTGGTTCGTTTCTGGGAAGATATATCCACACTGGATGTCTATTCTACATCCACGGCCCCTATTTATGAGCATTCACAACCTGCTGTTGCCATTGTGAAGGGTAGAAGAGAACCTGTAACCGGTATAGAAGATACATTTTCTGCGAATTATCGGGTGTCTGATATGCGGGTACTGGCCGGACGGGGTGGCAGACTTTATGGTGAAGAAGCTGTTGCTGTAAATGTGTTTGTGCAGATGAGGACCATGGGCTTTTTGAGCAATGAGGTTGAGGCTGATGACTCAACGCTTAACGAAGCTGCCCAGCAAAGGCTTGGTAATGCGGCAATTTACTCCAATGTAGAAGGCGAACTCAGAGAGTCAGCCGTCTTCAAGGTTGCCCGAACCTTAAACTGAGATATGGACGGGCTCTTAAATCTTTTTAGTGCTGGCTTTGCAGCTATTTACACCTATTTGTTCAGTAAAATTGCCGGGGCCTTTTTACCGGCCTTTTTTGTGGCAGGTGGACTGGCTGTGTTTGTACCCCGTTCGGCAATTCTTAAATACTTAAGTCCACAGGCCGAACCGATCAAAAGTTATACTACCGCCCTGTTTGGCGGTGGAGTTTTATCAGTCTGTGCCTGTGGAATATTGCCCTTGTTTCAATCTATATGCTTAAGAGGTGCAGGAATGGGCCCGGCCGTCACATTTTTGTTTGCTGGTCCGGCCATCAATGTAATTGCCATTCTTTATACCTTTGAACTTCTTGGGCCAGAACTTGGCTGGGCCAGAATTTTTTATACAATTTTACTGTCTCTTGGACTTGGGCTTATCTTTTCAAGATTTTCACAAGGACAAAAGCTGGAAGAAGAGATTAAGGAACCTAAACTGAGGCTTCTTGGAAAGTCCAGGGATCGCTGGCAGATCCGGGCCATGATTATGTTTTTGTTAACTGTAATGACTCTCATTTTGCCAGGACATATACTGGAGGGTGGCCTTAAGTATGGACTTTTTCTGATATTACTGATTGCAGTTCTGTTTTTGGCAAAGTTTGGGCTGTCGGATAAAATGCGGCAGGACTGGTGGGAAAAGTCAGTATCCTTGCTTATCTCGATTGTACCTAAACTGGTTGTTGGGATTTTTATAGTGGGCATGATTGAAAAAGAAGCCCAGGTTTTTTTGGTTGGTTATTCCGTTGATAACAGTTTTTTTGCCTGTTTGTTAGCATCAGTCATTGGTTCTTTGTTGTATTTTGGAACCATAGTTGGGGTTGTATTTGTGCATGCTTTGGTTCAGTTAGGACTCCCACAGGGGCCGGCACTAGCTCTTTTGCTTGCTGGGCCTAGTGTTTGTATTCCATCCTTGATGGTAATATCAAAAACTATGGGAAGGCTAAAATCATTTGTGTTTTATATTCTGGTGGTTCTTTTTTCGACTATGGCTGGATGGCTCCATGCCTGTGATTTGAATCATGACTGGAAAACCAGTGCGGTGCAGACAAAGGTGGAACTTCATCCTGACTATTTTTCCCAGATCCTTGATTTGGCCCTCAGCCGTTACCCAGGAAAATTTATGCTTCTTGAGGTGAAGGATCTTTACAGGATGCAGGGATTTTTAAGTGAAGATGGTTCGGTTCCTCTCACTCGTGGGGAAGCCGATGTTTTGAATCTTCAAAGGGACTTTTTAAATACGGAAGGTAGCCGTTATGTCAGCCTCTATCCTTCTTTGAGTAATCAGAAGGACTTAAACTTATATGATCCAAAGGTCTTAACAGAATTGTCTCAAAGCCATAAGGTCGATGCCTTTATTCGGGTGCGGATACGAAGGTATGGAGTTGTGGAAATCCGCGCTACCGATCAGTATCAGCACAATCAGCATGTGTTTCGTGACAGTCGGGAACATTTTTTGGAGTTAAGTGTTGCCCTGATTTCTCCTGAAGGGCAGTACCTGGATTTTTTTGATTCTACCCAGGCCGTTTCCGAGTTTCGTGTATACGAAAAAAAGCCAGAAAAAGATCCTCGGCTGATATCTGTAGCTGAGTATGATAAAACCACCCGCTCAGTAATTCAGACAGATTATTTTCTGGGACTGGATCAGATTCGGGGTATGGGAGGCATTGTAGCCGGGATTGTATTGCAGTAATGACAAAACCTTATTATTTTATTCCGGCAATTGTGTATATGGTTTTGATTTACACAGTAAGTTCTCAGCCAAAGTTGATCGTGGATTTGCCTGATGTTTCCCATGCAGACAAATGGATGCATTTTGTGGCTTATGGGCTTTTATGTTTTCTTCTAGGAATTGCAGCTCAAAAAAACGGGTTTTTAAGACCCTGGATCTGGGCTTTTGTGATTGCCTCCCTGTATGGAGCCTCTGATGAAATTCATCAGTATTTTGTTCCCGGTCGCCAGGCAGACTTTTTTGACTGGTTTGCAGACACCCTTGGAGCACTGTTTGTGGCAGTTTTTGCCCGGCTAAAGACAGAATCTTAGAATTATCTGGAATTTTGTCAGGTACATGGCCTGGATAGTCGATACAATTCAGGGCCTATGCTGCATAGTTTTGTCAGAGTTTATAATAATCTTTGTTCCAGATTCCTTGTGTATCTGGGAATCAGCCTATTGCCGCTGATTTCACTACATGCCAACCCATTCCGTGATGTCCCCGAGGATCATTTTGCCTATGAAGCCATAGAGAAGCTGGCCCAGAGCGGGATTATGGGTGGATATCCTGATGGGACATTTAAGGGTAGAAAGGTAATGACCCGCTACGAGGTCGCTGTAATACTAGCAAAAATTATGGCCAGAATTGAGGATGCCCGTTCCCGTGGGCAGACCGTACAGATTGCACCGGATAATCAGGCCTTGATGAGCCGCCTAGGTACGGAGTTTCGCACGGAACTCGATCTTTTGGGAGTCAGAATCGATTCTTTGGAAGGCCGTATGCAAAAGGTGGAGGAAAAAACCAAAACCCTGGATTCCCAGCTTTCCAATGTCCATATTGAAGGATTTTATGAAGGAACCCAGGAGTACATTGCTAGAAGCAATCAGTACACTGGTTTTCAGGATCCCGGTCTTGGGAAACTCAATCATGATGTATTTTTGCGCTTTATTGGCAATCCTAGGGAAGGAGATGCTTTCTACAAGCAGGTGGAGGCCTTTGTTGAAATCAAGGCTAATCTGAGGGGATTTGCAAGGGAGAGGCTTGATTATCAGTTTGCTGAACGGCCTATTCCTGGAGATAGGGTTGATGATTTTGCCACAGGGATTGTGAATGAAAGAGATGTTTATGTAAACAAGGCTCACTTCACCTCTAAAGCCCCACTTATGAATTTAAGAATATTTACAGGTGAGCAGCTCACCGATCTCAAGGATCCGGCAATTTTATTGACTGCCTCCAATTTCAGGATTCGCCCCTGGCTTTTGCAGGATGGGATTTTTTCGGGAGTAGAGGCATCGGGCGGTTATAAAAAATGGGCCTATTTTGGTTCCGTCTTAAAAAGAACCATATTTGTCACTCCAGAGAATGTGGATCTTAATAATCTTGTTTCCGAATTTGCCAAAGAAAAGGACATCATTGATGATGTTTTTGCCTTTAGAACCACCTATCAGGCTTTATCGGTTAAGGATCGAGGCGTTCAAAAGGATCTGGTTCTTGGTGGTACAGTGGTTGAAAATGCCAAAAACTACAATACCTTAAATGAGTTTCACAGAATCATCGGTTGGGATGCCAAATACACAGCCAAAGGCAAATCCAATTTTGCCATGACAGCCAATACCCTTTTAAGTGAGGGCCGGGGAGATATTCATGATTCTGGCTTAAAACTGGATTCTCAATATGAAAACGGAAATCTGCTGGTCACATTTAAGGGCTATAATTTTGGCAAGGATTTTAAGGCCGGAGATGTGGCCTCAAGCCAGTTTATTGATGTTTATGATCCAGTGGAAAACCCCATCAATTTTGGTAGGGGCTCTTTTAATACCACAGGGGAGAAACTGTTAAGACTTTCGGCCAAGTACTCCTTTGAAGAAGGTGGGTTGTCAGTTCTTGATGATCTGACCATGACCTTGACCGGACTTTTGAAATGGTGGGAGGATATCCCCGGTCAGGAGTTGCAACCCTGGTATGGCAGAAGAGGCTCAAGAATCAATTTGAGAACAGCGGGTAACTTAAATGACAGAACCCGTCTGGAGATCTTTAACGAAACCATTAAAGAAGCCAAACCGGATGAAAAAGGTCGCACCAAACACAAGATAGATATGGATATCAAGCTCAATAAAGAAGTCAGTACCTTGGGTTCTATAACTTTTGTGTCAGACTATGATGAAATGGTTCAAAACCAGCACTATACAAAAACCGAGGGCCTTTTGGAGGTCAGTGCTTTGGTACATCCAAGGCTTACTTTAAAAGGTCTAGTCACAGATACTGTGGAATGGAGTGGGCGGCCTAATCAGGTAGATGATGATATTTTAGATCTGGAAGGAAATTATAAACTGCTTAGAAACACTTCCTGGAGACAGTATCTTAGACGGCACACTCACAATGAAACGGCCAATGTAGATAACTATAGTGTCAGGGATTATTCCATATCTGAATTGAATACAAATTTTTCCAGAAAACTTCAGGGCAGTGTGGCTTATTCCTGGCTTATTCGTGAAAACATAGCCCAGGTTGGAGATGATTACTGGAACTGGTACAGTAAGCTTATGTACAGGCCCACTTCGGCCACTGAGATTGTTCTGACCTATGGTTATGACTGGGATGATGTGGATCATCCAGGCAGATTTAATTTTGAACACACCCGTCAAAAAGTGCATTTAAGGGCGCAAACAGATTTTTAGGGCAGTTATGGCTAGTAATTTACATCATAATACAAGAAGAAGGTATGGGATACTCATGCTTATCCTTCCCTTGTTGCCCATGATTTCTGGTTGTTTTCAGGACTATACTGTTGATGAAAGAATGGCCCTGATTGGAAAACTGGTCAACAAGTCCGAACAGCAGCTGGTGGCATTTTCTCCTTTTGATTCTTCCACATTTGCCACAATGGATGCGCGGGTGGCGGAACTAAACACACCTAAGCCCAAAATTGTGGTTTCGAGTTTCTTAAAACTCCCAAAAGCCTTGCAGGTTGGGGAACATTTTGAGATGTGGGGTGTAAACTCGACTAATCTTTATTCCTTTGGAAAGTTTGTGGAGCAAAATGGCAGTCTGTTTTCCTACATTGAGGGAAATCCTGCCGTAAATCTGTGTGTTAATACAGGTGGTCTATTGTCCTGTACCTTTGAATACCAGGGAGCAGCCGGAACATCCCCCACCAATTTTGACAGACTAGAAGTCAGCCTTGAGCCAGCAAGAGATCCTAATCCTAATGGAAGGGATGGGGCTGTTATTTTGGCTGGGGATCAGGTCACGGGGAATGCCACGGATGCAAGTTATGAAAAAATGGGATTTCCCATCAAATTTGAGCAAAATGGGATTTTTCCAGCAGCTTCCATTCAGATGTTTTTTGAAGATGCCAAAAAGGGTCAGGTGATTTTGAAACAGTTTGGATTCCCTGATCTGGATCCGGCAGCCTTTTTTTATGAACTAAGGGCCTTTGATGAAGATATTTCAGCCAGTGCCAGTTGTGGTTCCTTTAATGTGAAAGATGGGAAAATTGTTTCCGTGGTAACCGGACTTCCCCGTGAGAGTGATGTCTTTTTGTGTGGTGGTATTGATTTGACTCAATTTCGTTCCATGATCATATCACTGGAACCAAAATATGAGGGGAATTCCAAGGGTAGTTTTGATTTTATTCCCTTAAGGGTGAATTATTCTCCTTTCACCAGCTCCGGTATTGAAGATTTTTCGATTTACAACCTGAGAGCCTCGGTTGCTGGAAAACCCACCGATCAGGATCTAACTGATGTAGCTGGTAACTATACGGTACTTACCACCAGAGTGGGGCATTCTTACCTTGTGTTTCGTGGAATCAATCATGACCCATCGTTTCGACAGATTCATGTAATCCGGGGTAAAAACATCACGGCACTGTCCGATCTGATGAATCCCAAAATCAAGGGTACAGCCCTGTTTCATGCCTTCAGCCAGGACTTTGATGATCCTATTACCTCGGCCTTTGTGGTGGGTAATATTCCGGGGGGTGAGATTGTCATGAATGATTCCGGCATAGATGGAGATCTGGTGAAATCGGATGGAATCTGGACGGCCAGACTAAGTGGATTGACCATCACCGATATAGACTATGAGTTTAGAATCAATGGAAAATTGTACGATGATCCACATGCCGAAGTACGGGCGGCTTACAGAGCAAATGGTACAAGGATCAATAAATCACGATTCCAGGTCAGACAATAGTTTTTAAAATCGTTTTGTGGGAGCTTTTATGCCACGAGTGTTTATCAAGTTTTTATTTTGTGTTCTGGTTCTACTTTTGCTTGGGGGATGTTCCAAAAAGCAGGACGAATCCCAGGCATCTTCCCCGACAGCTATGAGTGGGAGGGTGGTATTCAGGTATCAGGATGCCCGATCCGATGACAGGGGAATGGGACATTATATTTATCCTGTCCCTTTGCAGGATAAAAAGACAGGCATTTTTGATATGCAGAATTTCACCGTACGCGATTTAGGCGATATGGTGGAATTTCAGGTGGAGTTTGTTCGGCCTATTGATCGTGAGACAGTGGACGGGCAGTTTTTTCAGAAGGGCTGGGCTTACCAGATTGTGGACATCTATATTGATACCAACAGGGTTAAGGGTGAGGGTCTGCGTCGGGCTTTGCCTGGCAGGAATCTGGAGTTTCGCGAGGAAGAAGCCTGGGACAAGGTTGTGGTGCTGACCCCATCCTCAAGCCGTGATATTGATCAGTACTTTGCCGAGAATTCAGAGTACCGGGATTTTTATGAAATGCGCCGCAGTATTATCGCACCTGATGATGTGTACGCAGGCACATATACTCTAACAGCCAGGGTTAGAAAATCGGATGTGGGAACACCTCAGGAGAGCTGGGGGTATCAGGTTTGTGTCCTGGGGTTTGATAGAGACAATATTGGCAGAAACGGCCTTTATAATATGGAAGTCGGAACATTTGCCTCCAGTAAAGCCTTTGGGGGTGGTACGGATTATGAGGGCAATACCAATGTCATAGACATCCTTTCTCCATCTAAAGAAGCCCAGTATCAGGTGTTGTCCCAGTACCGTTCAAACCCAGGTCCCGATCAGAATGTTTTGGCAATTTTACCGATGATTTACTCCAAAGGTAAACAAAATCCCCCTCAGAACCGAAGTTCTAGTATGAATCGGGAGCCAGTGGATATTTTGGTAGAACCCCGGTACCTAAAGCCCGTGGAGTGAGGCTTTCATGAAAAAACGATGGAGCGAAATATTTTTGTTAATCCTGTGTGTGGTAGCCACTGAAGCAGTGGGGGCTCGCGCTCGCGCCATGGGGGGAGCATTTATAGGTTTGGCTAATGATGAAAACGCCATTTTTGCCAATCCTGCCGGACTTTCACAGCTCACTCGCAGCCACTACCATGTGAACATGCTCTTAAATGACAGAAATGATTACAAAAATGACTCATTTGCCTTTGCATCCCAGATATGGGAAGGGAAACCACCAAAAAAGTTCAGCATTGAAGAGTATCTGCAAAATGAGTTTCAGTTTAACAAGATTACCGAAAAAACCTCACGGTACAACTATGCCATTTCTTATGTCCGTGATTATAAATCCATAGATTTTGTGAAAAGAATCCTTCAGGATCATCATTCTGCCAATGCTTTAGGCAGCAGGGTGGCTAATCAAATCGACACAGAAACCTTTAATCTGGCATTTGCGACGAAGTTTCCTATGGCTCCTAATCTGTTTCAGAAAAACGAGGTTTATGGGGGCATCAATTTTCAGATTCAGCAGGTGGAAAGAACAGTGCCTACCTTGAATCGTTCCTCAAGCAAGGAAGTGTTTAACATTGGTTTGTCCACACTGATAAAAACACCACATAATTTTAGCGTTGGAGCTACCTTGGATGCCATTGTCTCAGAAAGGGTCCGGGGTACTACCGGAGCTACAGGTTCCTCGGCCAATCTTTCGATTGGAGGGGCATACCAGCTGGATAAGACCAGTGTGATAACCATGGATCTGACCAACATTTTGAATGCAGGCCGTGCCCCTGATGGACAGTACAGGGTGGGTTTTGAGCGAGAGCTTATAAAGGATGAACTGTCTATGCGTTTAGGTTCCTGGGATGGTACTTTTACCATGGGTTTTGGACTTAAACTATATGAGCAGATGAAAATTGATTATGGATATTTTAATGGGGATGTTTTGAAGGAACACTACATTTCCACTTCCTTACCATTCTGATGATATGGCTGCTAAAGTCACTAAATCAAAATCAGCGGAACGCAGTGTAGAGGGATTTTCTCCATTTGCTTTGTTTTTGGCCTTCATGGTGGGATTTTTGATCTGGCCTTTTTATGGTTTTATGTCCTATGAGGTCAAATATCATGATAACGGGGACATTTCTTTAACAGCCAGAAAAGAGATTAAAACCTCAGAAAAACCAAAGGCACCGGCATTGGCCCCCGTAAAACAGACTGTGTCTGAACCAGTGCCTCAGGATATTATGGCAAGGGATCGCTGGCTGGTAAAAAAGGCCGTGATGGAATACAATCAACGATATCCAAAAATGATGGAGTTGAACCTGTTTGAGTTGATTGGTAAAGGGTTTCTTAAGGAATTGCCCAATTGTCCCAACAACGAGGTTTTTGTTTTAAGTTATTCCGGTGATACGGTGATGATTCAATGCCAGAATTCCAAGCGATGAATTCAGAAAATACGATCCAGTTTGAAAAGTTAAGTGCCCGCTCCAAGGCCAGAGCCAGAGTCAGTATTCGTATTCTGCCGGGAGTATTTCTTAGGGAAATTTTACTGATCGAAGGTGGGAATGGCTATTTTATTCAATGGCCGGAACGGGTCGGACTAAGCGATAGCGGCAATGAAATCCGTTTCCCCCTGCTTGGTTTTACCTCGGATGCCATTCGTCTGGCCTGGGAGAAAAAGATTCTGGATTTGTATCAGGTCTGGATTCAGTCCTTAACTTCCTGACCAGACGAGACATTTTTCTGCCAAACCTGACCAGTGGAGATTCGGAAAAACTGGCCTTTTTTAAAAGGGGTTTTACGGATAAAACATGGTTAAGATACACACCAAATGAGTCGGCAATATTTTCCTTTTTATGTTCCCTGTAGATCTCAGCATAATTTCGGTTTGCAAACCCATTTAATATGATTTTTTCAAGGCAATCTTTTAATGCAGTGCTGTCATCCACGAAAAGCCCTAGATTGCCTGATTTAATGTATGGTTCAAAGTATCCCCCACTGCTTGTAATCATAGGTATCTGCTGCTCTAAAAGTTCACAATAACGGGTGCGAATACAGTATGTGGCTTCATAATCATTGCGATGCTGAACGATGGCGAGATCTACCGAGTTCAAAAAACTGGCATATTCTGGAGAATGGAGCCAGGGAAGGATTTTTACACGGTCTGAAAACTCCAAACTGAGTTTTTGGGCCTGTTGTAATGCCTTAAAATTGTATCCATTTGGGGCAGTTCTTGGATGCTCAATACCAGCAAAAGATATGTGGACATCTGGGTGTTGAAACAGTATTTCTCTAACTGAACATAAAAAGGGCTCAGGATAAAACCATTCCCAGAAACCACCGATCCAGGCAATGTGCCGGATCTTTTTTATGCTGGGTTTACATATCTGAGGTTCAAGAAAAAAAGGTAAAGCATGCAGTTTTTTAGCATAGTTGATCCCACCTAAGGCATACAGTATCCCAAAGTACATGTCATATTGCCGACCAGGGGCACAAATGTATCCATGGGAGTTTTCCACCGCACTTTTTAAAAGTCTGAGGTCAGTTTCATCTCTATTCTGAGGGATATTCTCTAAAAAAAAAGGCGTGTACAGATCAGTAATGACGGGAATTTTCAAGTTCTGGATGGTTAAAGATGTTGCTACATCAAAAACATTGGCAATACAGAACTTATGAGAATGTTTCAGTGAAGAAAGAACTCGATTTTCAACAACCTCGGTCTGATACCCTAAATGTAGAAGCAGTTGTCTTAACTGTTCAGCCCGTTTTCCTAAGCCTGTCAGGGTTTTACCTATTGGTTCAGGACTGACTAACAAAGCAGATTTTATCATGAGGGGACAAACAGGCTGTGGACACTGAACTGAAAACCCACAAACACAGTGTGAAAAGCCAGTATCATCCCGATACAGACAAGACTCATCATGAACCTCTGGTTGGCTACATAAAATTCCCTCTGGTAGAGATTGATAAAAATACTGACACAGGAAACGAAAACAATCAAAGGTAATAACAGATGGATCAGAATCCACACAGGAATTAGATAGGATCCTGCCTGATCAAGCCAGGGAAGAAGGTTTTGGGCCACAGGATGAGTAGCGGATGCAAACTCGGCTACCGGAACCTTTTGTGAAATCTGCCATAATAAATCAAGATATGCGGGAAGAAAGATAAGCATAAATGCCAGTCTTAGAAACCAGAAAAGGCGGATCGAAAAAACCAAATGAAATGCCAGGTGCATAAAGACTATGAGGGACATTAAAAAAAGCAGCTCATCAGGTAGGGGATTCATAATCTTATAAGAGCAAATACTTAGAATAATAAAACAAAGGGCTGGATAGTGAGCTTCAGATATGACAAAACCTTTGTTTTTGAGAGCAAACCAGTACAGGGCCGGTATGAGAAGGCTTAACGATGAGAGGACAATCGGGAGAGAAAGGGGTTCGATTCCAGATGTCACCATCAAGTAAGCAACCAATGAGCTGAGAGTACAGATACCAAGCCAGATTATGAGTGCTATGAAACTCTTAAAAGAAGCCAGTGCCCGTTTTAACACCTGAGTCTGGGATTTGGATTTCACCTTGAGTTTTGTGGCCAGATCCAGTTTTTTTGCCTTGGTTTCTGGAATTTCTTCCGTGACACTCTGGCTTTCAGTTGGGTCGTCTTCCAAAGAAAAAACTTTTTTTTGTTCTTGCTTGGGTGCAAAGACATCATCAGGTTTTAAATCGGAGTCCTTGCGCAACAAAAAACCGCAGGTTCCACAAAATTTATCATCGGATTCAGTATCTTGATTGCAACGGGGGCAAGGCTTAAGCATGTCTGGTACAATGTAGCATATCTTGGAAAGGAATGGCTATGCACAAGGGTTTGGGGCAAAATCTGTATCATGGTCTCTGGCAGTCGGCGAATAAAAATCCAGAAGCAGTTCTGGTAAAAAGTGCTTCTGGCATAGAAACTTATTCTGCGATTTTAAAAAAGGCCAACCGCATAGGGTCCTATTTGAAGAAACAGGTGAAAACAGGAACCAGAATTGGATTGTTAATACCTTCCATTCCTGAATGTATTCCACTGCTTTATGGGGTTATTGCAGCCGATCTGATAGGGGTTCCAATGAACTTCGTTTTGCAGCCTCTGGAGCAGAAGAAGGCTATGGATCTGGCCCAACTGTCTTTAGTTATTGGTTTGGATGAGATGCTTGAGCCATTGCGTAAAAACTCCAGTGTGCCTTGTCTGAGTCTTCAGGAGTTAATGATGGCATCTTCTTTGGAGTCGGATGCCTGCCTTGAGCCAGTACGGTTTGACAGGGATGTGGCTTTGATTCTTTTTACTTCTGGAACTTCCAGTGCCTCGGTAAAAGGAGTATCACTGAGTCATTACAACCTGATGTCCAATGTTTCTTCTTGTAAAGAAGTGTTTCAGTTTACCAGTCAGGACTGTTTTTTATCTGTTCTGCCATTTTTTCATTGTTTTGCCCTTACGGTAAACTTATTGTTACCCACACAGGTAGGAGCCAGCATTTACATGATGCCTCGCTTCAAGCCTCAGGATGTACTTCAGGTGATATCATCAGAGCAGATCAGTATTGCAGCTCTTGTACCTGCCATGATCAAGGTGTTCTTACAGTTAAAACCGGATGCAGAACTATTAAGGAAAGTCAGGTTATATATTTCTGGTGGCGAGGCACTTGGAGTGGCGGCAGCTCAGGCCATGCTTAAAAGGTATGACATAGTGGTGGCCGAGGGGTATGGAATGACGGAAGCTGCCCCCGTCCTCACGGCCAACTTCAGGCAGGAAATTGGGTGCCTGGGTGGGGTTGGGCATAGTTTACCAGGAGTTCAAATCAAAATTATGGGGCTTGATGGGCAGAACCTGGGACCAAATCAGGTGGGTGAGGTTCTGTTTCGTTCCGAGGGTTTGATGGAAGGTTATTTTGGGCTTGAGGATCCTTACGAAGGAAGGCTTCGTGATGGATGGTTTCATACTGGTGATCTAGGTTATCTGAGTGCTGATAATGCCCTGTTTCTGGAAGGTCGATGTAAGGATCTCATTATCAGTGCCGGGGAAAACATATCGCCTAGGGAAATAGAAGAGGCAGCACTTAATCTACCTTTGGTTCAGGAGGCATGTGCCTTTGCTATGGAATCGGAACTCAGGGGAGAAGAACCAGCATTAGCCGTATCCCCAGCTTCGGTCAATCAGGATGAGCTACGCCGTCACCTAAGGGCTACCCTGGCTTCATACAAGGTTCCAAAAAAGATTTATTGTATGGATGAACTCCCAAAATCGGCCACGGGAAAGGTCTTGAAGCGGATGGTTCGAGCCTTGTGTCAGGGCTGAGTACCTGGATTAGTATCTTTAGACAGACTTTTTAAGAGATCCTCGGATTTTTGTTTTAAAAGAGGTTCGGGATCCAGGCTCAAAACTGTTTCAAGTTCCCGTTTAGCAATGGCAAATCCGTTGTCATTACCCTGAAAGGCTGACTCCATTTGTACCAGGGCATACTGATAATGGGCGTTGGGATTATCTGGCATGAGAGCGACCGCTCCCTGAAGGTGAATGATGGCTTCAGGCAGATTTTTATCATCCAGAAATTTCTGTCCGAGTTCCAGATACTGCTCTTTTGTATAACCTGTATACTTACCATTGGCTATCTGAACCCGGCGATACCTTTCTGAATCCATTCTTAGAATCTCTTCTTCCTTGGCCCTTACATCTTCGAGTCGTTTGGCCTCCTGTATAAAATATTCGATTTTTCCCGAGGCAATTTTGTACTCTCTCCCATCCCTTGGGGCAATTTCCAGAATCTTTTTGTAAACATTCTGAGCCTGTTCCGGGTTCATATACTGTTCCCAAATCCATCCAAGGATAAACAGGGATTTGATGTCCTTAGGATTTGTTCTGGTCTGATTCAGGTAGTAGGAACGGCTGCTTTCCAGCAACTTATGGTCATTGGCATATAAAAGATTGGCGTCCTCCATAATTGCGTCCATAAACAGAGGAATGGCCTGAGATGTGAAGCCGCGCTTCTGAAGCTGAATAGCCTTGGCAAACTTTCCCCGAGGTGAGGACGACTCCATGGCACTGGCGGGAGATACAACAGGTGTATTTGTTACAGGAGGTGGTTTGGGATCGGTTGCATTTTCAAAATCACTCATCTGCTGAGAGAAAAAGTCTCTGGCAGCCATCTGATCCGATAGTCTTTCAGCCTCATCCATGTGTTTGGTGAGGGTATCAATCAGACTGGCATTGGTAGAGTAGCGAACAATCTGATCCAGCATATTACGAGCCTTGGATAAATCACCAAGGCGCAAATAACATTGCATCATCCCTGTTAATCCTTTGACATTGGTGGGTTCCATCAGAACCACATTTTCAAATTCAATCAGGGCTTCTTCGATATTCTGGGATTTAAACAGATGGTTGCCCCTTTGCAGGGCCTCTGCCATATTTTCTGAAAACTCGTAATCAGCAACCGCTATATCATTGGAAAACGCCCCTGCAATCAAAAGAATGAAGACAAACAGGGGAAGCATAACTTACTGTTTTTCCTTGGACTCCCATGGATTGATCATGGCCTCAGCCTCGGTAACCTCTTTGATATGGATCTGCATATCCAAAGTGACCTTTACATTGGCACTATTTGGCAATAATCCCGGAACTTTCATGGGGATTTCAAACTGAAATTTGGATTCAGCAGTAGACTGCTCAATTTTTCCTAGTTTGTGATTGAAGGTAGTTGAGCCTTTGGTTGTAGCGTTGATAGCATCCCCAGCTGTATTCTCAAGCCTCATGATGGAGGATATAATTGCCTGTTCTGGGCCTAACTGAGTGATCTTGTAGAGGGTTTTGGTTTCTACAGGAATAGGCTGGGCAATTTCCTTGATACGAGTCCAGCTTTTACCAGCCTCTACCAGATCTTCAGGGAATACCATCTGCATGGCGTTCTGATCCGGGCTTTGACCAGGAACAGGGGTCAGAGTAGATAAAATGGTGCCATTGGTTTTCATGCGCACAATCTGGGTCTGATTGGTGCCTTGAGGAAATGGTTTGGCAACATCATTTACCTTTTGCAGTGCATTCAGAATGGTCATGGCGATTTTTAACTCG
>JACFNL010000048.1:14876-25779 GCA_019454875.1 Candidatus Cloacimonadota bacterium
TCGTCCCCATCCTTCTCAATCAGTTCCTGTCTCATGGCCACATGGGTTTCCATCTTCAGGTTGCGTTCGGGACTGTCTGGTGTTGTGAAAGACGAGGCACTCTGCATATTCAGAACATAAAACAGAGGCTTGTTTTCCTGATAGTTGTACTGAAGCAGAACTCCGTTGGCATGTAGCACAACCGGTGCGAACATGGCCAAAACTAATGATGCGGCTCGAAATTTCATGTGTACTCCAGATCGTAAAGGGCAACCAGAACCTTATTTAAGCATACCCACCTGATGCTGTAAAGTCACTGCTACCAGGAACGGTGTATTTCCATAGAAGAAATTTCTGAAACAGTACAGAAAGGCTAAGCAGGATCCATTCCCTGTCAGGACATGCCTGAAAAATATAGGCAAAATCCTGAGGGTTTAGTGAAAACCGACAGGGTTCATTGTGAAGCACTGCCTCAATTCCCAAACCAGCAAGTAATGCCGCAATTTCCTGTATATGATTGTCATCTGAGTTACGAATCAGCCAGACAACCTTGTTAAACCCGCTCATTTTAGATGGAATGACACTTAAGGCTGCCTCCTCTGGACTCAGAAACACATTAACATGAGTAATGTCGGTAAGGCCCAGGGATTGAAAATTTGATTTTTTTTCAAAGGGACCGTACCAGATTAGATTTTTTGTACAGGGAGCATGGCAGCGGTTTAATGCTTCCCTGAAGTTGCTACTTTGCCTGGCAAGTATGGAAACGGATGCCCAGGGACCATCTTCATACTCATGGGCTTCGGCAAACAATCTGTGAAGGCTGGATGCCCGGCCACCAAAAAAAAATGCTCCCATAGGTTTACTGAAGGAAAAATTACACAGTGCGCTCATGTAGCGGATGGATTCTTCCTCAATATTTGCAGGAATAGAGTCCAAATGAGCCAGAAACATAGGATCCGTCAAAACTATGTCGGGATTATCTTTAATGAAATCCAGGATGCGACTGGTTAAATCCGATAATGGCAGAAGTTCCAGTTTGATACCGGATCGGGAATCACTAAAAGATCTAAGAATTTCCTCAAACAGAAAGAAGTTTTCACGACAGAGCCCGTACACAGCAGATGGGGGACAATCAGGGGGAGGGGGATAAAGCTGGGCCAGTCTTTTTTGCACCTCTGAGTCGGGATGAAAGATCAGGGATGAGGGTCTAGGCATAAATTTTTAGGCATTTCTGGCAAAAAACCGGTGCGAGAATATGGCAGTAATATGAAAGAACAGAAGCAGTATTGCCAGAGGAAATCGAACCAGCCAGACATTGATAAACTGAAAAATCCACTGAAACACCACAAAGTACCATCGGGAACGGTAACGAAGAAGTTGTGACTCAAGATCCTTGATAATATCCTCTAGCCGCCTGATTTCAGAAGAGTCCTCGTTATTAGTGCTCTTTGTGTCCGGCAGACGGTTCAGTTCTGCCTTGAGAGCCTCGTTTTCCTGAGTCAACTCAAGAATCTGCTGTGATAAGGTCGTTTGAATCCATGAGTTTTCGGAAGGTTTATCCATAGGTTATCTCTCAGTCTGAAAAAATGTTACCTGTTGGCATATCCGAATCCAGATACTCACTGTGACCCAAAGCCAGATCCACATCAAAGTCAGCGGCATTGGAACTGGCCCTTTTTGCATATTTTTCGTCCACCAGACCAGCTTTTACCAATTCGATCAGATGCTGAGAAAAAGTCTGCATCCCATACTGGTTTTTACCTTCAGCAATATACTTAGGGATCAGTTCGGTGCGGGAAGGATCCAGTATGCAGTCCTTGATAACCTGAGTGTTGAACATAATTTCAACGGCTGCAATTCTGCTATCCAGGTTTTTTCTAGGCACTAGCCTCTGGGATACAACAGCATTAAGATTATCCGCTAGCCGGATTCTTACAATATCCTGTTCCTCAGGGGGAAACACAGCAATGAGCCGGCCGATGGTCTTGGCCGCGTCAGGGGTGTGCAGAGTGGAGAGCACAAGATGTCCAGTTTCTGTTGCCTTCAAGGCTGTGTCGATGGTCGTGGCATCTCTCATTTCCCCAATCAGAATCACATCGGGGTCCTGTCTTAAGGCAGCTCTGAGCCCGTCGTGAAAGGACTGGGTATCCGAGCCGATTTCCCTCTGGGTGATGGAGCATTTATCATCCCTGTAAAGAAATTCAATTGGATCTTCCAAGGTAATGATATGCCTTGGGTGTGTGGTATTCATATGTTGAATCAGAGCAGCAAGAGTTGAGGACTTACCACTGCCCGTAACCCCGGTTACTAGTATCAGTCCTCGTTCCTGTTCTCCAAGAGTGGTAAGAACCGGTGGTAACAGAAGTGATTCCACCGTGGGGATGTCATTGGAAATAACCCTCATTACAATCATGAAGGAACCCCGTTGTCTGAAGATACTGACACGAAAACGGCCCACCTGTGGAATACCGTATGAACAGTCATGTTCTCTAAGCGAGTTGATATTTTGCCTCACCTGAGGGTCCTGGATGATCTTCGAGGCTACGGCCAGAACCTGTTCCTGGGTCAATCTGTCCTTGGATAAGGCATATAGGGTTCCATTGATTCTGGCTTTTATAGGGGAGCCTGTTTTTATATGGAGATCAGACGCACCCCGTTTTACAGCTCCCACAATCAGATTCATCATAGATATAGTCCTCCCAAATGAGACTTCAGGAACGGGTTATATAATACTTTGCAATGCATCCAGAATGCGCATTTTCTGCTCCAGCCTTTTTTCCAGACCAGACACAAGTTTTAAGGTTCCCGGCAATTCTGCCAGTTTTGCCAGATGCTTCAGACATTCTTCATAATTTCCACGACTCTCTTCCACCAGAATCATACCCTGCTGGGCCTGTATGGACTTGGGATTGAGAATGCTGGCTTTCATAAAAGAGTCCTGGGCCAGTTGTAGCTCGCGACGGGACAGATAAGATTCCCCCAGTTCCACATAGGCCAAAGAACTTTCAGAATCATTGACAGATCTTGTGGTTTCTTTTATGTCGCTGTACTCCTGCAATTTAGAACCACACTGATAGCAGTACCGGGAATCCTTGATATTGGGTGTGGAGCAGGAACGGCAGAAGTGGGGATTGCGACATAGGACTACATTTGCCTTGCGAAAGACTTCGCCATGGACCATGTACCCTTTTGATATTTCCCTGAAAATTGAATTGTGCTCCAAATCCGCTGAGAAAACCGTTTCAGAAATATGGTGTCTGGCACTGTCAAAAGGCTGCCCCACACTATCAAATTCTGAGATACCACAGGTCTGGGCCAGCTGTTCTAAAAGCTCTTTTAACTGGGAATACTCCTGGGACGAGAAGGCCTGCATCATCTGAATAAGTGGCTCGACCAATGAATAATCCTCGTTTCCAGAAAGGGCGGGTTTATCGGATTGTAATTCCGTTCGCTCCAGTTGAAGCCTTAAAGTCTCATTTTCAACCATCAGCCTTTCTTCATTTCCGAGGCGGGCCCGTAATTCGTCGATGGTGGCCTGCATCTTCTGTGACTGAAACTGCTTCTGTTGTAAAACTTCAATCTGCTGGCGGGCAATTTTTAGTTCTGAACCTAGCTTCTCGTAATCCCCAGAGCTTTGCCCTCCCTGTGATTTTTGATATTCCAACAGCTCATTATTCAAACGGTTCAGATGCTCATTATACTGTTTTTCCATGGAACGGATTTTTTCGTTCTTTTCCCGGAGTCTGGTTTCAAGCTCGATGTTTTCTGTTTCCAGTTCTTCCAGTTGTTCCAGTAATTTCTGGCTATTTTCCGGGCTTTTTTCGTTCAGTTTCTGCTCCAGGGAAGATATGATTCTGTCCTTTTCTTCCAGACTTTTCTGCCAGTCTCCCCCATTTTTCTGTTTCAGTTGCAAATGCAAAAGATTGATGGTGTTTTTCTGGTACTCCATCTGGCGCACCAGTGTGGAATAAAGGCTTTCATCCAGTTCCTGAAAGGCCGGTGCTTGTTCCAGGGTTTGAATATGGTTGTCCTTGATCATGAATTAAGCATCCTTTCGCAGATACCATGTACTGATAGTTTTAACTAGGCTGGGTACATCCAGTCCAATATGTTGATACAGCTTCTGAATGTCTCCGTGGGTAACAAACTGATCGGGAATACCCAAAACCAGTGTTTTTGGATATGACCCGTTTCTGGAAAGGGCTTCCAGTACACAGCTGCCAAATCCACCGGTGACAGTACCCTCTTCAATAGTCACTATGTGCTGGCTTTGTTTCACCTCATCCAGTATGAGTTTTTCATCCAGAGGTTTTACAAACCTTGCATCAATAACCGATGCTGAGATAGAAAAATCAGTCTTTAGGGACTGGGCTACGGAAATAGCCTGGGAAACCATGGTACCAATGGCAACAATTGTGATATCTCCTCCAGCCAGGAGCTTGTCGGCCCGTCCTATAGCCAGGGGTACTGTGCCATCGGGCAGGTTTTCGGGGGAATTGCCTCTGGGATAACGAATCGCGCTAGGGCCAGAATCATAAGCCTGCATAAGTTCCAGCATGCCGTTAAACTCGCTCTGGTTTCTAGGAGACATAAACAGAAGATCCGGCAGGCAGCGAAGATAAGCGTAATCAAAAACCCCGTGATGGGTAGGCCCGTCTGCACCTACTAGACCACCACGGTCAAGACAAAGCCGAACCGGGAGTTTCTGTAAACACACATCGTGAATGATCTGGTCATAAGCCCTCTGCAAAAAAGTCGAATAAATAGCCACAAAGGGTTTTAATCCTTTGCTTGCCAGACCAGCGGCAAAGGTCACACCATGCTGTTCAGCCATGGCGACATCAAAAAACCGGTCAGGAAAGCGGTTTGCATACTGGGATAAGCCCGTACCATCAGGCATTGCAGCAGTAATTGCACACAATGACAAATCTGTCTGCGCCATTTCAATCAGTTTGTTGCCAAAGATCTGGGAATAGGTCAACCGCTGATCCCCTGTGGCTATAAATTTTCCTGTGTGTTTGTCAAACGGCCCACCACCATGCCATTTTGCACCTTTGCAACTAGTGTCTTCAGCAGGCAGAAACCCTTTGCCCTTGATAGTTTTTACATGCAAAAGAACAGGTCGATTGTAGGCTTTGACCTCATTTAGGACTTCCAGGAGTTCCGAGATGTTATGACCATCGACCGGACCGACATACCGAAGTCCAAGCTCCTCAAAAATTACTCCGGGGGTCAGAAGGTACTTAAAGCTGTCCTTCATCTTGGACATCAGGTGATACATTCTATCCCCGTAATTAGGAATACCCTTGACTAGATGGGTCAGATATTCCTTACCGGATCGAAACATGGGTTCATTGCGTACCCGGTCAAAATAGCGGGAGTAGCCTCCCACATTGGGGGCAATGGACATTCCATTGTCATTCAGAATTATGATAAGTCTGGTCTGGGTATGTCCAATGTGATTGATGGCTTCTAAGGCCATACCTTCCGTCATCGCTCCATCGCCAATCACGGCGATATGATGCTCCTTGCCACCAACAAGATCTCGGGCACAGGCCTTGCCAAATGCCGATGATATGGAAGTCCCTCCATGACCGGTTGTGAAGCTGTCATAAATGGACTCATCACGGTTGGAAAAACCGGACAGACCCCCATATTGTCTTAAGGAATCAAAGCGATGTCTGCGACCAGTCAGAAGCTTGTGAACATAGACCTGATGACCAACATCCCAGACGATTTCATCCTTGGGCAGATCAAATAGTTTATGCAGTGCCAGAGTAAGTTCTACAATGCCAAGGTTTGGGGCCAGATGGCCTCCGGTTTGAGCCAGACTGTCGATCAAAAAACTGCGTATTTCAGATGCCAGATGTATCAATTCATCAATTTTTAAGCCTTTTACATCCTGTGGTGAAAAAACGGAATGCAACAAAGGTGTCTGTTTTGATGTATTGCCAGACTCATTGTTTTCCTCTGGTCTTGTGAGGAAGAGTTCAGCCATGTTTCTCCTTAATCAATATCACAGCCAAAACGGCAATTCCTTCTTCCCGACCTGTGAATCCAAGCTTTTCTGTCGTTTTTCCCTTGACAGAAATCTGATGAGGTTCCGCTCTGAGGCAGTGGGCAAGATTGGATATAATTTTTTCCTTATAAGTGCTGATTCTTGGGCTTTCGCAAATCACTGTAATATCCAGATTGCCTACCACAAAGTGTTTTTGATGCATCATTTCCGCAGCATGTTTTAAAATCAGCATGGAATCAATGTCCTTGGTTGATTCCTGACCTGCGGGGAAGTGTTCTCCGATATCGCCTATGCCTAGTGCCCCATAAATCGAATCGGCAACGGCGTGTAATAAAACATCAGCATCAGAATGCCCTAATAGCCCTTTGGGGTGGATTATCTCCACACCACCAAGGATTAGCTTTCGGCCTAAAACCAGAGGATGAGTATCAAATCCCTGTCCAATTCTCATAAAGTCTGCCTTGCTTCTTCTCGGGCCCACTGATCAATCTTTAGAATTTCTTCCAGCCCTGGATTAGATACTGGTTTGTGTCTTTCAACCACTTTCTGATTGATTCTTGCAATATCCAAAAAACCGATTTGATTTTTTAGAAATCGGGAAACCGCTTCTTCATTGGATGCATTTAATACACAAGGAAGGCTCCCTCCAGCCTTTCCTGCAAAAAACGCGAGGCCCAGATTTGGAAAACGGGTCAAATCAGGTTCTTCAAAATCAAGGCGGGCAAGCCCGGCAAGATCGAGCCGTTTCATGGACTTGAGTTCACAGCGGCTGATTCCACGATTCAAAGCATAACTGATAGGGGCGATCATATCTGGGTTTCCCATCTGAGCCATTACAGCCCCATCCACAAAACTGACAAGGGAGTGGATAATACTCTGGGGGTGTACAATGACCTGAATCTGCTCATAAGGGATATCAAAAAGCCAGTGAGCTTCAATAACCTCAAGACCTTTGTTCATTAGAGTAGAAGAGTCGACCGTAATTTTTGCTCCCATATCCCAGTTAGGATGTTTACAGGCCTCGGAAGGGGTGATGGATTTCATTCTCTCCAGGCTGTAGGTACGAAAGGAGCCGCCAGATGCGGTGAGAATCACATTTTCGATTTCCGAACGATTTTCACCCCTTAGGCACTGATGGATTGCACTATGCTCCGAATCAACTGGAATAATTTGAGATTTTGGATTCAGTCTGAGGGCTTCCTTGACGAGATGCCCGGCACTGACCAAGGTTTCCTTGTTAGCCAAAGCCACTGTCTTATTGGCCTTTAAAGCCTTTAACACAGGCTGTAATCCCACATTGCCCACCATGGCTGCCAATACAATTTCTTCTTCGTCTCGGCCCAGCCAGTCCAAAAGATCTGGCATTCCACTACTGATTTTGAGATTTGGAAAAATTGTCCTAAGCTCCCTGGCTGGATTTTCTTCCATCATATGAATGAACTCGGGTTTGAATTCATGCACAATTGCAACCATTTTCTGAACAGATGTGTTGGCAGAAACTCCCTTGAGCCTAAATTGCCCAGGTGTTTGCCTTATGAGATCAAGACAGGTTGAACCGATGGAGCCTGTAGCTCCAAGAATAGTTAGATTTGTTTGCATAGGTTGGAATTGCGATTATAACCTCATGCAAGATCAGGCCACAACCGTTAAGTTTTGTTCTGTTTAACTCGGGATGGAATTCAGGGAAGTGCAGAGGAACACCTGGCAGTCAACCAATGCCTGTCTATAGGCATTTAGGCGCAGATGGGAGTCGGAATAAATTCCATACCAGGCCGAGCCGCTGCCAGTGAGGGAGTAATAATCGGCCCCTGTCCGTTTAAAAAATTCAGGGATAAATCGCTTGTTGGGCAGAAGACTTAAAAAGCAGTCTGTAAACTGGTTGGAAGCCAGATCAAACAGGGAATGGTAGGACTCATTATTGATGGCATCTACAATGCTGTCAATGTCAAGTGTCTTTTGGCGGCCAGGTCTATTTTGATGGAGCCACAAAAAAGCCTGTCTTGTAGAGATTCCTTCATCTGGTTTCACTATCAGAAGGTTCATCTCTTTATGGATCTTTAAGGGGTTTAATATCTCCCCCCGTCCCTGGCCTCGTGAAGGAGTCGGGTTTAAAAAGAAGGGGACATCAGAACCCAGGCTTAGTGCCAGTTCTGAAAGCCTTTCAGAAGGTATCGGGAAATTCCTGTAAAGCCATAAAAGCATGGATGCTGCATCGGAAGAGCCGCCCCCAAGGCCTGCCTGAGCCGGAATGGATTTTGTCAGAGTGATATTAAGGCAGGGGACATCAGGCCTGATTTCCCGGTAACTGTTTAGGCACTGAACCACCAGATTGGATCCGTTGAGACAAACTTCCGGGTTGCAGAAAAAAATATCGGGACCTTTGTCTAAAACTTCGACGGACATGCTGTCCCCAAGGGACACAGGCACAAAGATTGTATCTATGTCGTGAAAGCCATCACCGCGTTTATTGAGGACATGTAGGCCCAGATTAATTTTTGCGGGACAGAATAAGGTAGATTTATTCGTTTCCAAGACGCAAAGAGTCTCGTAACTTGGAGCGGCTTTCGTCCGCAGAAATATGGTAGGTGGCTTCAATTTCACCTAACAAAAGCTTTTCTGTCTTTTCGTAAAGCATCTTGTCCTTAAGACCTAATTCCTTGTCCGCACCTTTGATACACAATGCCTTGTATACTTTAGCTACTTCCAGAATATCTCCACTGGACACTCTTTCGCTGTAGTCCTTGTGGATTCTATGGAAATTAGTTCTGGCTTCAGGAATCAGATTTTCTTCGGAACTGAGATAATTTAGTGCCTTGTCCAGTACACTGGCCTGTACAGGAAGACGGATTCCGGCCTGAGCAGCCTTGTCCACAGGAATCATTACCTTGTTTAAATCGTTTAAAGCAAAGTCAAATACATAATAATTGGTTGGTCTGCCAAGAACGACCATTTGTGTAATTGCCTTGAGGATACCAGTGCCATGCGTAGGATGCACAACAACGCTACCAACATTATACATTTCAAGCCTCCAGCTTGACCGCAGTCAACTCTATGAATGTTACGAGTATATGCCTATCGGCGAGGTTAGTCAATAGTAATTTATTACCATGTCAGGTAATTAGTTCCGTGCAGAATTGGAACAATTTATAATGTACCAATTGCAGTGGAATCATAATTTCGGGAAATTGAGCATTTGTTGTATTGTAGGGTCGTGGTACATTGGAATTTCAAGTTCCATTGAACAAATTGGCAAATGTTTTGTGCGCTGAAAAAAGGACTTTTATTATGGGTTTTCTAAGACTTGTCTCAGTTGGCTGGTTTTTGGTGTCAGGCTTGATGGTGTCCTGGGCTGGTCCCGATCTGGATCTTTTTGTCAGCAGGGAGCTGGTGTCTTCCACCTCTTCAGTCTACGCTGATCTGGTAAAGGGTTTAAATAGTTTAAACCAGAGTCTGGGAACAACTCTCATTGATAAGGATAAGGTGCTTGAACAAAGTCGACAGGCCTTCGAGTCAGAGGGTGGATTCTATTATGACAGGTATGTTGACTCTTTGAGGTTCCAGATCCAGGTTGCAATGCCGCCTGTGTTGCGTATGCGGGTAGCTGGCAAGTTTTTGGTGGATCAGGTTGAGAGGAATTTTCGGGTATCCGGGTTTGTAAAAAATGGGGCCGTGTATTCAAGGGGGCCTATATTTTTAAAGGTGGCAGAAAGTGAAATCCGGGCATCAGGAGATGTTGAGGGTCTGGATGCTGGCCTGATTGCTGCGCCCCCATTTCCGGCAGACAGTCTGTTTGGCCTAAGAATTGGAGAAAACCTGATTCTGATGCTTTCTCAGAAAAGTCCTGAAGTTGCTGAAGTTCTGGAGTCGGTTGAAATTACCTGGGGGAAAACATCGGCACAGCTTAAAATAGGGATGAAAAATCCGGCTGCTGCGGCAATGGCGGGAGGTGTTCTGGCTGGAGTTTTGCATGGGGTTCAGGCTACCCCGATTCCTGACAGTGTGGCTGGATTCCGTCAGCTGTCTGATCTGCATACATACGCACAGGCCCCCTTGGTTAAAAACTATCTTCAGGAGGTAGTGCGCCAGTCCACAGTGGTAACGGAAGGGCAGGTTGTAAGATTAAATATGGCAGCGATTGGCGAGCCAGGTTTCTTTTTTCTGTCCATGATTCCAGCCCTGCTTAGTTATGGGGTCGATGATTCCAAAAGTCCAAGTGTTGTAATGACAATTCTTAATATGCTTAACACTGAGCACAGCGAGGAAGAATATGGTGAGGCTGAGGGTGAGATGATAGATGACCCAACATGCCAGGCTCAACTGGTTCAGGCTGCTCAGGCCCTTGATTTTTATAATATGGACTACAATAGCAGCCGTCGCTGGGAGGATGTGCGGGAAGTTCTGTTTGAAGAGGGTTATCTGTCTGAAGACATGAATTGTGAGGGGATTCCCCTGTGGGAAAGCCCCCGTTTTGTAACCGGTCCAGACAATCAGTTGATGCTGAAAGACCCGACACAGTAATGAAATTTTTTGGATCATACAATTTGTCGGCTAAACAGTTGACACTGAATATGTATGGTGCTACTATCCAATCTCACTTTTTTTGGGAAGAATTGTACTCAAAGGTATTTATATGAGAAAGCAGATCATCTTGGCTTGTACGGAGACAGGGGACAGAACCTACTCCTCGACCAAAAACAAAAAGAACACTCCAGAAAGACTTGAGCTGAGAAAATTCTCGCCAAGGCTGAAAAAATATACTCTCCACCGCGAGGTAAAGTAGTCACCAAGATACTGAGTCAAATGTACAGAGGGTGGTAGCTCCAACGGTTAGAGCATCGGATTCCAAATCCGAGTGTTGTGAGTTCGAATCTCACCCGCCCTGTAATATTTTGATCGAAAGATAGC
>JACFNL010000049.1 GCA_019454875.1 Candidatus Cloacimonadota bacterium
CAGTGTCCACCATCCTGATATTTTAGTTCCCGGGGATGAGGACGAAGTATCAAAATCACATCATCTCTGTGTGAGTATCGTTCAACCAATGCCTTAAACCAGGAAATCTGATCGGCAAAAACGGAATCTGGACTACTTCCGAAACAGGATTCTCGTACAACTTCTGAGCCTGCTATTTCATCATTTGAGCTGCCACAGGCTAAAATCACAAACTTTTTATCTGTCCCTAAACCCAACTGATCCGCTACCGACACCAGATTTCCGGATTTTGCCAAAGAGTAGTTTTTAACATCTTTTTTAAAAAGCCCTGACTCCAGATGGAGCAAGGATCTGCTGATATCCTCTGGCGAATAGCTCAGTTTTTTCCAATTTTTCTCATAATACCTGGCTAACTGCATAGTGGATGTCTCAATGTCACTTCTGGTAACTGACACACTGGTGTTGAGATGAGCCAAGCTATAGCCTAGGTTAAAACTAAGATACGCAAAACCTTCTTGTCTGGCCCAGGCACCCAGGGCAGCTGCATAAGGATACATGGAATGAAACACAATAATCTGGGAATTGGTAAAGTCAATTTTAGATTTTAATCTCTCAAACTGAGTCAATAATACCCGATTCATTTTCTCATAACGAGACAACTCCTCTGGATACTTCTGTTCCAGTTCTTCAAGGCTGAGACACTTGTAGGAAAACATCAAAGTGTAGGCAGACAACTTTTTTAGATCCAGATCAAAATCCAACAGCTCGGAATCATCAACCGGATTTAACACATATCCATCACAACCCAGCTCTTCCAATACTGAGTTCTGGTAAGAACGGCACCAGCTACAGATTCTATGTCTGTTGGCTTTTTTGTCTTCAACTTTAAGTGTGTAATGAACCACACAGGTTGAATCCATGGCCTGATTGCATTTGATCCAGACTATCCTGTATCCCTTTTCCATGAGTTTTTTTGCCCAGGCTGCTGCGGGGAATATATAGTTTGGAAGTGCCCCGAAGGGAATTACAAAAACCAGGGTTTTATTCATGGACAGGTTCCGTTAACTTCTCGGAAAAATAATCATCGATAGTGCCCATAACCCGCGCAGGAGAACCCCAGGCTTTGGATCTAGGAGGAATACTGCGAGTGACTAAAGACAATGAACCAATGACACATTGATCTCCAATTGTTACACCCATGGCAATGATGGTATTAGGGCAAATATAAACTCCACTGCCAATTTTCACCGGCATTCTCTCATAAGGCTCTTTTCCCAAGGTCAATGCCCACATCAATGAATTGTGTGTGTAAATCTGCACACCCGCACCTATGGAACAATAGTCTCCAATTTCAAGCCCACCTGTCCCATCAATGTAAACATTGGGGCCAATGTATGTGTGTTTTCCAATTTTCACATCACCAATAATGTGAACATTGTCGTAACAGGTAGTGCCTTCACCAAATCCCAGCTTCCTGGCATTTTCATGCCTTTCAGTCAATAAATCACCTATGGGAACCTTGCGGTTGAACTCCTCTTTTTTTTTGATTCTCAGCTCTTCCAGAAGTTTTGTAATTTCCGAGTATGTATCATTCATGATTTTGACCTACTCATACAAGTTACTATCCACAACCTTACTGCCTGTAATAAAGTTCTCCATGACCAGCTCATCCCCTGATTGTTTCCAAAGGGACTTATTAGCAAAACTTCGCATACAGGAACGAAACTTTTCCGTATTCCATCCAATAAAATCACACAGGGCTTCCACATTTTCCTTCCACGCAATATCTCTATGATTCCTGATTTTTTCGATGGCTTCTTCCCTTGACATCCTTCCATTTCGGATTTCTACCGAAGCATTATCAAAAGTTCTTCCAATGCCAAATTTGTACCATTTTGTAAAATGATGCAGTGGTATGAGGTGGCAGTCCAAATCTGCATAGTCATAAAGACCCATAACAGAACCATTGGTTCTGGAAGTAAATCCATACCTCTTGGCAATTTCCAGATTTTCTGAAGAATCCCATGCAAAATAATGCCCCAGAAATACTGCTCTTACTTTTGCTTCCTCTAACTCTGAATCAGCCGGCAAATCAAATGGTTTCATTTCTTCTGCCGAGATATTCCCGCCGACATAACTCATGGGCTCTCTCTCACGCATACAGCCATACTTCAAGCACCAGTGACGAGTCATAGCAGGATTTAAAACATCATCCATATCCCCACCATACTCCTGGGCCGAATTTTCTCCCCATATCACCAGACCGATACTGTGGCGCATAGCAGTTTTAAGAGCGGCAGCAAACATCCCCATATGAGTTGGAATACCAGCCGAACCTTCTTCTATCAGTGTTTTTTCCAGAAGCTTTTTTTCTACGGAAACTGGAAAGGAAATATCGATGTGCATAACATTCATTGCGATCAAAGCATCAAGGTTCTTCTGTCCAAGTGCAGTGCGTAGAGGTGTCCTGTAAGTTACACATAAGGGATTCATCCCATATTCGTACTTCATTTTATGGACCTGATAAATACTGTCCTTACCACCGGAAACAGGAATGACACAATCAAACCCATCTCCACCTTTGCCGCGAAATCTCTCAAGCATTTCTTCAAACTGAAGTTTTCGCTGCCCCCAGTTTACATTAGGGCGGTCTTTATGGTTTGTGCAGGCGTTACAGACCCCATCTTCACCAATCACTATTCCTGGCCTGGTATCAGGCTGAACACAAGTTTTGCAATATTTCATCTTGTCATTACCCTCAAATCTTTGACTCTGGCCGCAAACACCACAGCACTTATTTTGCCACTAGGTTCCAGAAAACGGCCTGATACAAGATCAATAAACCCTGAGTTTTTTAGAAGAATTCCCAAGCTCCTGGGACTCCAGATTGTTAAATGCTCCACACCAAATTCAGAAGCAGACGGACCAAACTTGTCGTAACAGACAATATCGGGCACCTCGATGTAAATAAGCCCGCCAATCGCCAGATTAGCATCTAAAAACTCTATGGTCCTATCAGGTTTAGGAAGATGTTCCAGAACTCGATTCATACAGATCAGGTCGTATTTACCCAAATCTTTACAATCCTCAAGAATTCCACAGATGGCCTTGACTCCCACGGCTTCAGAAATATGTTTGCAGGCTCTTGCGTCCGGTTCAATACAATCAATGGACCACTGAGGATCCTCTTTTAGTAGTCTTGCTGCAAAAACCCCCGTACCACTACCAATATCCAGTGCCTTGTTTCCCAAAACCAGACCAAAGGAGGTACGAACATCAGATACCGTTTGTAAAATGCGACGAACCCGAGTCCAGTTATCCGACCGTTCTGGACTTAGGGCCATTACCCGCTCAAATTTGGCAGCAATGTTTTCGGTATCGAGGCTTTCGTAATAACCAAAGCTTGCTCTTTTGCCCAAAACTCCCTCAAAGTCCAGATTGCTCACCAGAAGATCACAGTCAGAACAAAGATAGTAGCTTCTTGAAAATTCTGGCTGAATCGCAGGTGTAAATGCAAACTTCAATGTCAAAGATTTGCATACAGGACATTCTGGAATCTTATCCAACACTCCTCCTAAGAGCCAACAAGCCTGGGTCTTGATAGGGCGATTTTCCTTTTAGCAATGTATTCTGCCAGTCTCCATAAACCATATCCCTGTAAATTGAGCGGTTATACTGACCGGCCTTATCCCATCCATACCAGATGTTGACCGGTGCGCTGAAACCGCGTTTATCAATTCTTTGGGCGATCTCCACAGGCACAAACTTTTCCGCAATCCGTTTGAGAATCCACTTGGTTTTGCCATCCCGTATCTTGTAGTGGGAGGGCATTTGATAGGCAAACTGAACCAGACGATGATCAAGGTAAGGGGACCTGTTCTCAATCGAAAACGCCATACACATTCTATCGCTCATCTGCAAAAGCACCTGCATAGTAGTATAAAAATCATGCAATCCCATGGCGTGAATCACATCATCCCCACTGAGTGCAAAATACTTTTCTACAAGTGAGAGGACAAACTCTGCGGTGCGCTTGTCATAGCGGTTATCACAGCGGTTGATCAGTCGGGCATATCGCTCTTCGGGTCTACCGTAATAACGATTGATTAAAAATTTATATTCTTCCAGAGCCTGGAGTTTGTGAATCTGTTCATCATGATGCAGAAGATGGTATCGGTGATACCCTCCAAACATCTCGTCGGCTCCCTCTCCACTCATGATCACCTTAATTTCAGGGTGCAGATTTTCAAGAATCATCCATATGCTGAAGCTAGTCCAGGTGCAGGGTGTATCCAGGTGCCAGGCAATGTAGGGACGGGTTCTTTCAAAATCTTCCTTTGATGGCTCAATGACGGTTAAATCAACCCCCACCTTTCTGGCAATCAATTTTGCATAGTCCATCTCATCAAATGCCTTACCCAAATCGTAATGGCAATAATACAGTCGATTCGGCTTAGCAATGCAGGCGATCAAGGCAGAGTCTACCCCGCCACTGGTAAAGCAGGCATAAGAATGGGCCAGATTCCTGGTCCTTAGTTCAATACTGTCCACAATCAAATCCGTCAGTTCCTTCTCAATAAAAGACTCATCATCTTTCATAAAAACTGAAGTTGACCAGGCTTTCCAGTAATCCACTGTTTTTAAATCCCCGTCCTCAGAAACTTGCAGATATTCTCCAGGTTCTATCATCAAAACCGATTCGAGCAGGGTTTCAGAACCAAAACAAAACTCATAAGAATCGTAACAAAGACTTTGTTTTTCCTTGAAAGCAACCAGGCCTACAAGCCCTTTTAACTCCGAACAGAAGGCAATAAACTGCTGATTTCTAAAATAATATACAGGTTTTTCTCCCGTCTTGTCCCTGGCTATGATGATCTGTCTTGTGTCTGTATCCCAATAGGCAAAGGCATACATCCCATTCAGGTGCTGCAAGCCTTCTGGTCCTGAATGCAGCATTGAGTAAAGACAGGTTTCCGCATCCGATCTAGTCTGGTACACAATGGATTCAGGTAATGAGGCACGGATATCCTGATGATTGTAAATTTCCCCGTTGTATACCAAAAATGCCTTGGATCTACCCTGATTGCGATAGGGAATCTGATGGACTTCCCTATCTATGATACTGAGCCGATTCATCCCTATAGCTGCATTGCGATGGGTATAAATACCCCGCTGATTTGGACCTCGATGCTGGATCCTGTCTAACATGGAGTTTACGATCAGTTCAATCTGCTGATCCGATTCTCCACAAAGACTGATGTAACCGGCAATACCACACATATTTATTCTAAAACCTTTAACGAGCCATCACCTGTACGATGGTAAATTTCTGCCAATAAAGGTTTCATGTGTAGCCACACCCCGTGATCATCAAGTATCAATCGACAGTTTCGCACTCTTTTCACTAAATCCTCAGAGGCTACATTGTAATAACAGGGATGAGGCGCACCCAATATCAAAACATCATAATCAAGCATTTCCCCAGAATCCCAATGCACCGTCCTGTAGACATCCAGATCAAACCGCTCGCGCAGCTCGGTTATACAGGGATCATGCAATGAAACCTCGCAGCCCAGCCGATGAAGCCTTTCTGCCAACAGTAGTACAGGGGGTTGATAAAAGTCATTTTGAGGGGCAATACCTAAAATCCCAACTTTTTTATACCCTTTTCGATTAAGCATTTCTGAAAAGGCCAGTACGGAACTGTAATTCACTGAACGGACTTCCTGAAACACAGACAATGATTCGGGCACTACCGCTTCTTCAAGCAGACTGTCAAAACTTCTTGGCATTCTATAACCACCGGTGGCCATGCCAATAACAGGAGTGAACTGCCGTACTTTTTGCATAATACTTTCGCTTAACTTGCGAATATCTGCCTCTGGATAAGCTGTGGCCAGCTGACCCAAGCTGCCAGAAATCGTAAACTCAATGGCCCCACGAGCATTTTCTACAAGCTCTGCGTCACGAATACAATCCATCCATTCAAGGCTCCATCCCAGAAACTTGGCAACCTGACTAAGGGAAACACAGGCATCTTGAGAAGTCGCGGAAGCCAAAACCGGCAGTTTTTGTGAAAAATAGTCTTCCACACACCAGTCTGAACGAAATAATACTCCAACATGCCAGTTTTTTTTGCTTTCCCCTAACTGATCTACAAAATCCCGCTCCAGGGAACCGGGGCCAGATGCAGAACAAAATACGATCAGTCGCTCTCCCTGCTCGTCTCTGTTTAGTTTTTTTAACATTTCAGCCAGTCTTCGATAGTTTTCATTATAGGGTCTTCCCTGAAACTGACCGGGACAACAAACTAGGTGGACTGCGGGCGACTCCTGGGATAAAAGCAGCCTGTCATCCTTTTGAAAACGCAGGGTATCGGCCTTGAGATCTGGCAGATTGCCAGTTCTTGACCAGGCCATTTTTTGTGATGAATTTGGATAATCCTGGGTTGGAACCCCTGAAACATTCGGAATCATTGGCCTTACCAGAAACTGAAAACCAAAGGACTGCATACTTAACATGGCCGTGTAAGCCAAATATCCGTCTCCCCATACGGCTACGGTCATCTTTTGAAGCATCCGATCATGAATGTTCATATCAGACTGACCCCAATACCATTCTAATCGACGAAATCACATACTCTGCATCCTCAATACTCATGCCAGCATGCAAAGGCAATGACAGAGAACTGGCGTAATTTTTTTCTGCATTCGGAAAATGCTCAGCAACAAAGCGAGGCGAATAATAAGGATGCCGGTGCAGGGGAATAAAATGCACAGAAGTTCCAATACCTTTTTCTCTCAACCCCAAAAAAACCTGATCCCGATCGACGCCCTCTGGAAGCTTCACTGGATACAAATGCCATACATGAGAAACGCTGTCTCTTCTGAAAGGCCTCACAATCTCAGCGGGAAGATTTTTATCATAATAACTGGCAATTTTTGTCCTTTTTTCCAGCATCATATTCTGCTTCTTGAGTTGAACAATGCCTAAGGCCGCATGAATACTGTCCATATTGAACTTATACCCAAGATCTTCGACCTCGTAGTACCAGGTTCCCTTGGATGTATATCGTTCAAATGCCCTTTTGTCGATTCCAAAATAACTGAGTTTTCTGGCCCGCTCGATCAACTCCCGATTGCGGGAAACCAGCATCCCACCTTCGCCACAGGCAAGTACCTTGGTAGCATAAAAACTGAAGGCTCCTGCATCACCGATGGCTCCAGTCTGAATTCCTCTGTCCTTTGCACCAAAGGAATGGGCAGCATCTTCCACAACCTTGATACCTCTATCTCTACAGTATTGCATAAGCGGTTCCATATCACAGGGAAGGCCGGCCATGTGAACTGGCATTACAACTTTAATGTTTTTATGCTCGTACTTTTTTAAACTCTCAAGGCTGATACAGAGTGTGTCATAATCAATATCACACAATAGAAGTTCTGCCCCACACCATTCCACAACATGGGCCGTAGCCACATAAGTCACAGTAGGTACAGCCACAACATCACCAGGACCGACACCCAAAGCCTTCAAAGCCAGAAAAAGAGCCGCTGTACAGGAGTTTAAGGCAACAGCCTGTAAGGATTCATCGCCTAGAAACTCAATCACTTTTTTTTCAAACTCAAAAACAGCCGGGCCAGTAGTCCACCAACCGGAGCGAATCACATCACAGACAGCAGAAATTTCCTCATCATCGGAACAGGGTTTGCTGAACGGAATAAAGCGAGTCATTATTCAACCACCATACCAGTGCCCTGCACTCCAATTTCCGGGTACCAGCTATCACAGTTCTTACAGACAGGATCCTGAAACAATAGTTCCCGATGCTGTCTTCTTAACTCCTGATATTTTGCTCCATGCCAGATTTCATGAATCGTCTCTATATTCACATCACCCATAGGTGGTCCATCCCAGTCATGATTGCATCTACCCGTTTTCCCATCACAATAAATGAGCATTTCATACTCAGGCATCACACAAGGCTTACGCATGGCCCGTTTCTTTTCCTCATCGATTGCTCCAAACACCCCACCCTTGGAATGTTCCTGATAAACACGAATCCTATCAACCTTACCTTTCCAGATTTCTTTGAACTCTTCGGCGTATTCAGGAGGCGTAGCATCGGTCTGAACCATACTTACCTGAGTCTTTACCTTACCCTGATTCAAATCAAGAAACTTTAGAATTGATTTTTCAACTGAAAAATACTTTGCCGGTACTCTTGTTTTATCAAATAGCACAGGATGGTCAATCGAGAAACTCAGAAAATTCACGGAATCTATGATTGCTTCCATTCTGGGTTTATTCAGGCATGTTGCATTGGTGGCCAGCTGAACCTCGGCAAATTTTCCTCGGGTATAACGGACTAACTCAGGAAAATTGGGGTGCATAAGGGACTCGCCCCGACGATGCAGGGCCACTACTCGATCCGGATACTTTGCGATCTCATCCACTAGCTTGTAAAACAACTCAGGCACTATATATCCCGTCAGGTTGTTCACATAGTGTCGGGGGCAATAAGTACAACGAAGATTACAGTCGCTGACCAATTCAATTTCAAAGCGTTTTGGAAAATCGAATAACATTTAAGGTGACTCCCTGGTATGTATACTTAAACTATCGGCAAATAGGCTAAAATAGTTCAGCTTTCAAACAAATAACAACAAAAAAGACCAGAATCAACTACTTCCAGCTACTAGCAATTCCTCTACTGGCTCTATCCTCAAACCAGCTTTGCCATAGAAGAATTTGTTCTGTAAGAGAGTCATTTAAACCTGTGCGTTTAATACATTGACTCAGTAAATGGGAGGTGTTCTGCTTAGATTGAATCGCAACATAATTCAGGCTTTCTGGAACCTCACTTAGAATAAAACTAAATTGGTTTTTTATCATGGTAAGCATCCCGAAGAAACCTTATAGCCTCGGGGTTAATATCTATACCTGTATACATTCCATCAGAATCAAAATAGTGGGCAGCTGCATAGGCCAATCGTCCTAATCCACAACCATAATCCAACAAGTGACCATTCTTTTTCAATCCTCCACGATTCATCAAAAAAGGAAGCTCTCTGGCACAAGAATCAAATCGATGCCTACGAAGATACTCCTGTAGGGTATCACAAGAACCCGAATTATAATTGATTGATGGAGGAGGAATCCGCTTGTCGTAATCTAAAGATTTACAGTATTGATTCCACAGTTCATCTGAAAGAGGTTTCATGCTATTCTCAATTCGCAATAGCCAGATGCTCCCATCTGAATCAACTTCTGTAGAGCATCTGGCCCAATATAATTAAAAACTTGTTAACGAACTACGCTTCCAAGTGTCAATACTACTTTTCAACTATGACAAAATCAATCAGAATGAGACAAAATTGATTAAGTTTTCAGCTATTCCCTATCTCATAGCCTTATACGCCTCCACGAACAAAGACTGCCCCGGCCTGTTGTCCATCTGTTCTACCAGATGAAGTTTACCTTTCTGGTACTCGCAGACCGTAACCTCTGAAAAACCCGATCTTTTAAGAAGCTGAGTCATGGATTCGGCATCATAAAAATACCTATGCCCTGAGTCATAAGCCAGATACATAAATCGATCCGCTATGGTATGTCCAGGGTAATGATAGGTTCCATCAGGCAATATTTCTTCATAAAATTCAAGATCCCGTTCTACATACTTTTTAGCGAACAGATGAAGATCAGGAACAGATACCCGAAACACACCACCGGGCCGTAATGAACGATAGATTTCCCTGCATACAGCCTCAGATTCCGCAACGGATAAATGCTCCAGAGTATGAGCACAATTGACATTGTAAAGACTGTTGGTTAAAAACGGCAGAGGCTTGGTGATATCGAGTTTTAACTGTGCCTCTTTGGACAAATCCACACAAAGATAATCTGGATGCAGAGGAAATCCCCCACCTAAATCAATGTTTTTGTAGGCTAATGGATCGGGATTATTCACAGGCAATACAAATTCAGACAGCTCAAGAGATATAGAATCTGAATATTGATTCCACTCAAAATAGGTGGAAAGTTCCTTATACTCTGGAACAAACACCTGAGACAGTCTGTTAACAGGAACCGAATCCCTTAAAGCCGCAAAAGAACGGCGGGACAATATGTAAATAGTCCTGACTGAAGACACTTCATCCCAGTTTTTAAGCGGCTGTAACCAGGGATATCTGTTTGCCAGCTGGACTGCATCACGGCTCATGCAGGAAATTTTCTCCCCCGTTTGTAGATGCAACTGCAACAATCCGGCATGAAAACCCAAAAAAACACAGGAAGCCATGCTGTCCTGTCTGGATTTAACCAATTGTGGAAAACAGCGAAGCCAGATTTCCAGTTCCAGTTCTGTGGGGTTTTGCATGGCAGGTATTGTATCAGTTTAGTTTAAGAGAGGCCACGATGGAATATCCATCAAACAAAGACCCACGATTCAGAAAATCAAGACGGACATCGGATTCAGAATGCACAAAGGAATCAAAGGAAATCTCCACCTTTGTCTGTTCCAGTACCTGAGTTGAAGAAAGACTCTTTACAGGTATACAGCTGGTCTGCTGTAAAAACCTGAGGGGCAGGGCAAGGGAAGAAAAGGCCATCAGCAAGGCCGAAACCTTCTTGACTGGAAGGGGTTGGTTATCAAAAGAACAGATCCGATCCCCCCGTTTTAGTATATGTTTACCAAGCCTGATTCCGACTGGATGGGGCCAGAAACTGGATGGGCCAAGAGTAGATACTTCCAAAACATCATCTATGACTCCATCAGGAAATATCATCACCTTCTGAAATGTTTGTACCGAACCGCTGACTAAAGAGCCGTAAGCCATTCCTTCATTTCCCTGAACAAGAATTCTTAAAGGAGCGTCTATAAGATTGTTTTCTTCTCCTCTGTAATTACACAAAACTTCAATCAGAGAAGGGTGAGAAGCAAAATGGGGACATACAACAGAAGAAAGCACGCCTTCCCCACTTAAGGATGAGCCACACAATATGTTTAAACAAGTAAAGCCCATGGAATCCTGAAGTGTTTTAGCCACTTGGGTTAACTCATCAAACCGCGATTTATCCCAGTTCACTTCATCCATCTTGGAAAAATAGATCAAGACGGGAACCGGTTTTAACATCTGACTGATCTTCAGATGTAACAGGCTTTGAGCACAAAAACCGGCCCTGGCATCTACGACCAGAATCAGAAGATCTGCTGAGGCTGAAGCAGTGATAAACCCGGACAAAAACTCAAGATGCCCGGGTGCATCAAGAATTGTAAAGGAGTGATTGCCTAAACTTGTGGTACTTCGGCCCAAAGCCATAGTTCTGTCAGTTGCCCTTTCCGCCTTTAATGTATCGCTTATATGAGCTTTATCAAGACCTTCCGCAAAAATCCCCTTCTGCAAAAATCGTCTCAAACAACCCACCAGAGAGCTTTTACCGTGATCAATGTGCCCGCCCACAGCAATTTTGAGCCAACTCACATGTATCCCCCCCGCCTCAGTGTTTCAAGCCCTCCTCCATCTTCACTGTCCTGTCCCCGGCCTTTTCTCTCAGCAATCAGGGATAGGGACTGCATTTCCAATAAAATTTTATCTACAGAATCCGCACCCGATTCAATGGGGCCGGAACAGGGGAGGCATCCAAGAGAGCGGTAACGCCGGTTATTTTTGGCAAAATACAAAGGATTGATGGGTATGTTTTCTTGTTTTGTATACTCCCATATCAAAACCTCCGTCCATTCCAGAATGGGGTGGAGTCGCAGATGATAGCCTTCAGGAATGGCCGGGGGAAAATAACCATCCATCTGCGGAGGTTCTGAAGCGGGATCCCATAAAGAATCCGCATTTCTTGTGGAAACAAATCGCTCTTTAGAGCGGGAACCTTCTTCATCAGAGCGCAGGCCCACAATCACTACCTGTACCCTATCATCCCCAAATACTTTGGGTTTCACCAGGTTCAATAAAGGCCGGGTTTTTAGCTCCCGGCAACAGTCCATGCGGCTTAGCTTATGGTCCGGGAAGGTGTTTTTTTCAAGAATGGCATCCTGATTACTAAAAATTCGCAAATCAAAACCCCATTGATTCGCCAGTTCATCACGAAACTGAATCAGCTCTTTTGGTTTAAAGGAAGTATCGATATGCACTACCGGAAATGGAATTTTTCCAAAAAATGCCTTTCTTACCATCCACAAAAGAGCAGTGCTGTCCTTCCCTGCCGACCATAACATAATGGTTCTGGGATATTGAGAATAGACTTCGCGAATCCAATGAATTGTCTGAGACTCAAGCTTTAAGAGATCCACAGTTTAAATACCTCATTAAATCTTTATGACACAGATCCGGTGCAAGAGAGTCACTTCCCAGAATTAAATCAGGATTTATTGGCTCCTCAAAAGGTGCATTAACTCCGGTGAAATCAGAAATTTCACCCCTGAGAGCCCTGGCATACAACCCCTTGGGATCCCTTCGGATACATTCATGTACATCACAATGAAGATACACCAAATGCAGCCTGAGACCAATCAGACTCTGTCTTACAAAATCCTGAATGTTGTGGGTTGGGGTAATCATGGAAACCACAGTCTTTATTCCCTGCAAAGATAAAAGCCGCACAAGCTCACAGACCCTTCGGATGTTCTCCAGCCTGTCTTTTGCACAAAAGCCCAAATCGCTATTCAGACCAGCCCGCAAAACATCACCGTCAAGATGAAGTATTACCTCTTTGTTACCACGAAGAGACTGCGTGTAATAACTGGCAAGGGTAGTTTTACCCGATGCGGGTCGGCCCATAATCCAGACAATCTCAGCCGACATTCTGGTTCACTCCCGAAATGGACGGTAATGGCCTTCATCCACTGCTGCCAGCATTTCCTGATCTCCTCTGGAATCCCCATAGGCATAAGAAAACTCATAATCTTCAAACAGATATTCAGCCTCAATTCTTCTGAGTTTCTCAGGCCCCCAGTTATTCGGAGTTTTCATTCTGCCCGTGAGCACACCATCTTGAACCTCAAGTTCAGTAGCTATAACCTTAAATCCTTGTTCCCTGGCCCAAGGCTCCACCCACTCCCGAACAGACGCAGTCACAAGGACCAGAACATGTCCTTCTGTCTGATGCCATTGAATTTTTTGCAGTGCTTGAGGTCTTATAATGGCAGGAATTATCTCCCTGCAAAAATTTTTTCCCAGTTCTTCCAGCCTGGCTTTGGAAAAACCAGTATAAAACCAGCGCAGGGTCAATGCCTTGGCCAGGCTGTTATCGATTACCCCAAATGCATAGCCCACAATTACGGGAAAGAGAACCACAAGAGCAACAACACAATAAAACCAGTTGGATGAGTAGATTAAAAATCTTAGATAGCTATCCTGGCTCGTGATAGTTCCATCAAAATCAAAAAAAGCGATGCGTTTCATTTCACCTGACCGTTTTGGGGCGCGTGTTACGATTCAAAAAACGATTGATTCCTTCTGATGCAGAACAAAGCGATGCCCAGTCGATCCCTGTCCTTTCTCCCTGCCCTTCCAAAAAAAATACAAGATCCTCAGTCGCCATGTTTCCAGAGGCCCCCGGTGCATAGGGACAGCCTCCCAAGCCGGAAGCTGAGGTATCAAACCGTTGAAATCCAAGCTCAAGAGCCTGAGCACAATTAGCCAAAGCCATGCCATAAGTATCGTGAAAATGCCAACTGACTTGATGCAATGGCATCAGGGATTTTATAAATCGACTTAGAGCCCGTACCCTTTTTGGTACCGCCCTGCCTATCGTATCCCCAAGGGATAAATCATGAAATGGCAGCTTTACAAGCTCAGAAAGCCTTTTTGCCACCAGCTTTTCCGGCAATGAACCTGAATATGGACAATCAAATACTGTGGAAACATAAAGTCGAACCCTTAGTCCTTCTGCCACAGCTTTTTGCATCAGAGGTTCAAGCTCCTTAAGATGCGACAAAAAGTCACGATTTACATTTTTTTGATTAAATTCATCAGAAACGGCTGTGAAAAATGCTGCCTGCTTCAAACCACTGTCTAAAAAGCTCTCGTATCCCTTTTCATTAGGAACCAGTCCCCAGAATCCTGAATTTTTGTGTTTTAACCTCTGACATATTTCAAGGGAGTCCGCCATTTGTGGAACCCACTTAGGTGACACAAAAGAAGCCATTTCCACTTCTTTAAGACCGGAATTTATAAGTTTTTCTATCCAGTCCAACTTGACTGAGATCGGGATTGGCTGCTTTATGGATTGAAGTCCATCCCTGGGTCCAACTTCTACGATACGGATCATCAGGATGCCTCAATTCGTATCATCAGCTGATCAGCACCTAATAATTCATCCGGTTTTACCAGGATTTCAGCAATCGCTCCCTCCATTGGGGACAATACTCGGGTTTCCATTTTCATGGATTCAAGCACAAGTAATAGAGAGTCAACTTTTACTTTCTGCCCAACTTCCACCGCAATTCTGAGCACCTTAGATGGCATCTGGGACATGATAAGATTGGATGAGCTTTTTGATAACTGAAGCTTCTGGTAAGTCGGAGTTTCTTCTAAAACAAAATGGTTACCACTCAAGTTCAAATAAATTGTCCTGCCATCAATAAAATAACTGATGTTTCGTTTTTCATTCCCCATCTTTAACAGATTGTCAGAGAGTGAAGATACAATCCCCTCAATTTCATATCCGGCCAAAGCCGATTTAGCACAGATTGAAAAACCAGCAAAGCCCCTGGGTTTTACCACGGTAAACTCTCTTTGAATCACTGGCTCCCTCCCTTCAAAAACACTTCTTCACTGGAACACAGGTGGCTTCGGCGTTTCTGGGATATTTGAAATCCTGCATGCGAGGCCCATACAAAATCGTCTTCCATGGTCTTGCGATATCTGGAAATCAAATCATATTTCTGAATAAAATCAGTGCTCAGTCGAGCTTCCATAAACTCAGAGGATTTTAACACTTCAAGTAAAAACCCCACATTGGTTTCAATTCCAAAAATCGATACCTCAGACAATGCCTGAATCATTTTGTAAACCGCGTCCAGACGGGTATCAGAAACCGTAATCACTTTAGCGATCATAGGGTCATAATAAATAGAAATTTCATCCCCGCTAACTACTCCTGAATCAATTCTTAGCCAGTCACATTCCCTGGGGAACTGAAGCTTCAGGATTTTCCCGGCACATGGGAAAAAATCAGACAGTGGTTCTTCGGCATAGATACGACACTCCAAGGACCAGCGATTTACGGTAGAGGCAAGCAGTTTTTTTGATAGAGGAAGCCCTTGAGCAACCCGAATCTGTTCTTCAACCAGATCCAGGCCATGTGCCATTTCAGTAACCGGGTGTTCTACCTGAAGTCTTGTATTCATTTCCAGAAAGTAGAACTGTTTGTCCTCACCCATGACAAATTCCACGGTTCCCGCATTCTGGTACTCCACTAAAGAGGCGCAGTCTGCGGCTGCCTTGCACAAGGACTGCCTCAATTCAAGATCCACTCCCGGGGAAGGACATTCCTCAATCACCTTCTGATTGCGCCTTTGAATGGAGCACTCCCGCTCTGAAATCCCGACTACCTGTCCCAATGAGTCTCCAAAAACCTGAACTTCAATGTGACGGGGATTTACAATAAACTTCTCCACAAAAACACGATCATCATTAAAGGAACGCAAAGCTTCGCTTCTACAGGATTCAATGGCCGAAGCCAGATCCTCGGAGGAATCAACCTTCCTCAAGCCCTTGCCCCCTCCACCAGCGGCCGCCTTTACCATCACTGGATATCCAATACTTTTGGCATTCTCGGTAATAGACACAAGATCCATCCCATCAATAAAAAAACCAGGAATGGTAGGCACTCCCCCGGAAAGCATCAGTTTTTTGGATTCGATTTTATCCCCCATCAAATGAATGGCTTTTTCCCTGGGTCCAATAAAAATAACCCCTGCCTCATCACAGGCCCTGATTAACTCAAGCTTCTCAGATAAAAAGCCATAACCCGGATGTATGGCATCAGCCCCACTCTTTTGACATGCGTCCATGATTTTTTCTACACGAAGATAAGATTCCTGGGCTGTTTTGCCTCCAAGTGAAATAGCTTCATCCGCCATTTTTACAAACAGGGCATCGGCATCTGCTTCGGAGTACACAGCTACTGAGGACATCCCCATGCGCTTTAAGGTCTTCATAATCCTCACAGCAATCTCTCCGCGATTGGCAATCAGAACTTTTTTCATATTTCTCCTACATCCTAAATACGCCCTGAGAAGGCGGCTCAAATGGTGCGTTCAGACTGCAGGCAATCCCCATTGCCAGGACTTTTCTTGTATCCCTGGGATCAATAATTCCATCATCCCAGAGTCTGGCTGTAGAAAACAGAGCCGAAGATTCATTTTCATAGGTGGATAAAATCTCCTGACGAATCGATTCTATCAGGGCCTTATCATCAGCTTTTCCCTGTTTGGCAAGCTGGGCCAGTTTTACCTGTACCAGTACGCTGGCAGCCTGCTCCCCACCCATAACCGATATTCTGGCATTAGGCCACATCCAAAGCTGTCTTGGCTGATAGGCCCGTCCGCACATCCCGTAATTACCAGCACCGTAGGAACCTCCAATAACCACGGTAAACTTGGGCACAGTAGCGTTGGAAACCGCCATCACCATTTTGGCCCCGTGTTTGGCTATTCCTTCATGTTCATATTTTTTACCCACCATAAATCCCGTAATATTCTGCAAAAACACCAAAGGGATTCTTCTTTGATTACAAAGTTCTACAAAATGGGTTCCCTTTAGAGCAGATTCAGAAAATAAAACCCCATTATTGGCCAGAATTCCCACAGGATAACCACAGATTCTTGAAAATCCACATACCAGAGTCTGCCCATATTCCGGCTTAAATTCATGCATCTGACTCTGATCAACAATTCTGGCTATTACTTCTCTGACTTCAAATCCATGACGGGAATTGGCGGGAATGATTCCTAGAAGCTCCTCGGGGTCATAGGCTGGAGGCCTGGATTCCTGCCTCTCCATAGGCTCCTGAAACACCCTACCCCGACAACCTAGAATCGAGCGGGTAATTTCTAGGGCATGCTCATCATTTAAGGCAATGTGATCGGAAACCCCGCTGATACTGGTGTGAACCCTGGCCCCTCCCAGTTCTTCATCTGTCACAACTTCCCCGGTTGCAGCCTTCACAAGAGGTGGCCCAGCCAAAAAGATGGTCCCCTGTTCCTTCACAATCACAGTTTCATCACTCATGGCAGGAACATAAGCCCCACCTGCCGTACAAGAACCTAATACCACGGCAATTTGGGGGATTCCCAATGCTGACATCTGAGCCTGATTGTAAAAAATTCTGCCAAAATGATCTCTGTCTGGAAACACCTCGGATTGCAGGGGTAGGTAGGCCCCACCTGAATCTACAAGATAAATACATGGCAAACGGTTTTCCCGGGCAATCTCCTGTGCTCTTAAATGTTTTTTGACTGTGATAGGAAAATAGGTTCCTCCCTTTACGGTGGCATCATTGGCAACAATCACACAATGTCTTCCGGCCACCAGGCCAACCCCGGTCACAATCCCGGCCGATGCCGGAGACTGTCCATACATTTCATGTCCAGCCAAAGCCGAAAACTCTAAAAACTCAGAATCCGCATCTAAAAGCAGTTCAATTCTATCCCTTACAAAAAGTTTACCCCGTCCTCTGTGTCTTATCACAGACTGATCTTCATCACGGTTGCAAACAAGATTCAAATGTTTTTTGAGATTTTCTGTAAATCCAAGCATAGCGGCTCTGTTTTCTTCAAACTCCGCACCCGTTGCCCGAATTTTGGTCGTAATTTTTTCCACCATATCCCCTTATGCCGTTCTGGTTTTAGGTTTACTGCAACAAAAATAAACTGGCTGTAACGGAAGATTTTTGTATTTTGAGGTAAACACATCTACGGATTCAAAATGTCTGGACATCAGGTTTCTTAAATCTTCCTCACAGTAAAATTCATTGCGATGCTGCCAGCATCCAAGCATCCCATCCTTCTGAAACAAATTTGTGTCTCCAAACAGATATCCATCCTCGGAAAGAATCGTCTGAATCTGACTCAATATATAATTCTGCTCATCAATCGTGAAATGTTCAATGGCAGCTGTCCAGGATATGGACCCAAAAGGAGCAAGTTTTTTTAGTCTGTCCCAGGATTCCTGATTTAGAGCATTGCCCTTAATAAGCCGGATACCGGTTCTCTCCAGATTTCTCTCTGCATAAATTCTTTCTGCATGTTCCCCATCTTCCATACAATAGAGCTTGTCCGTTGCCAAAGAATATACAAATTCGGGCAGTGTCATGGAACCGGAACAGAGATCTAGATGGGGCAGATGTTTATGAATCCTGCGTTTAAACACAAGCCCCCGTTCCATAAACTGAACCACTCCCGGATCAGAAATAAACCCCTGAACCTGTGGCCTGTGCTCAAAGTAAGGTGGTACTAATGGCTGGGTCCAGTCCGGATCGGATTTTACCTCTTCGCGGAAATTGGTTACCCAGTCTTTAGGATGAGATTTAACAAAATCACAAAGCTTCTGGTATCGGGTTTCATTATCCAGAGTAAGTCTTAATAAATCCCCGGTCTGATACACTTCTCGAATCTGAATTCGTTTGCATTTAAAGTGCTCATAATGATGATGGGCAAATGCCAGCTTCACCCTTTCCTTCCAACCTGGGGATACTTCTGATAGGTGAATCAGTGCCTTTTTACTGAATGCTTCAAAATTGACTCCCGTATCATGGTGAATGGAAAATACAAAATCCAGATCTCCCCTGCAAACAGAATCTAACCAGTTAAAAATCACCGGATCCACGGGCATAAAATCCTCTGGAATATGTTTTTGTATAAAAACATCAGGCTCAAGATCCTGGGATGCCTTTAAAAACATGGATAACTCAGGCTCATCTATGGGATAGACATAGACTTTGTCCGTGAAAGGCTTTAGTTGCTCAATAATCTCACTCTGCAAATGAATCGGACTGCGAAGGCAGATACGGATGGAGCCAGGCAACTGTTCTATCTGCCTGATTTTGTGAACCAGAACCGAATCAGCTGTGCCTGGAAATGGTTTTAGAATCTGGGACTCAGCTCCTGTCCAGTTCTTCGGCCAGTCCAGAACCAGCATATGCACTATGCTATTTTGTATGCTCACTTCAATTCTCCTTTAAGCAATCGATTATCCTTTTCCCACTGCTTTGGCATTCCATTCAGGATCTGCCCAAGAGCCTCAAGTTCCTCAATCAGTCTATCCCTGAGTGGACTGTCAAGAAACTGCTTCGTATAGTCCTGATTCGGGCACAACCTGCTCACAATCTTTTGATCCAGCCTGCGAATCAGCTTACACAAATATTTTTCCCAGGGTTTCATTACTCGCACGACAATGCGTTCACCATCCGGACCGTAATCATACATGAATCGATTCTGCAATTTAAGCCAGGAAATACGATTCAGATTGTAAATCCCACCGGAACCAGGATTGGCTGGCAGATTTTGCGGAAATGGTCCAAGGCCAAGCCCCTTCTGGATTTTTTTCAACTCCCCTTCTGCACTGAGGCCAGCCTCCAAGGCGATCACAACAACCCTTCCAGGAAATTTTTTCTGCCATTCCCTAATAAAACGGGCTGGAAAACTGCCTTCCAGTATCACCTCACGAGCCCTTAAAAACTGTTGGCTCTCAATAAGCTCAGGCAGTCCGGATTTTGGCTCAAAACATGGAAAAAAACCCATCCTGAGGATATGAAAATAGCCTGACATCAATCGTTTCAGGGGGTGTCTGACGATGATTACCACATAATCATCCTGATTCTCAGAGGACAACCGTGAAAGGGCCGAGCTGTCGGTCAACGCCTGTTCACAATAAAGGGCCAGATAAGGTTTCTCTGAGACTTGTTTGTTCCATAGCTCTTTTGAATCTGCATCCTCGGTATCTGAAAGAGGAAATGCATGCTGAAAGCCAGGTAGAAATTGTATTTCAGGGTGAATGCCTAGAATCGCCCGCAGATGCGAACTCCCCGACAATCCGTTCCCGGGAATAATCAGGCGTGGAATCTTATCCTCCCTTGTTTCACTGACAATTTACCATAAACCCTCGAATCAGTCAGAATTCTTTGCTTGACCGGAGTTTGAAGGGTTGTTATACTTGCCGTCTTTCTGCCATGAGCGATTTTTCAAAGGAGTTCTCATGTATAATCTGACCGCGAAAGAGCGCCAGGGGGAAATCACAAAATCCTCCACCCGTGGTCTTTATCGAGACGCACGCATTCCTGGTGTGGTTTATGACCACACTGGAGTCAGTTTGCCTGTTTCTTTAGACCGCAAAGATGCGGATTTGTTGATTAAAAAGCGTGGTACCAGTGGACTGATTCAGCTTACCGTTGAAAAAGCCGGTGGTAACGAGGTGTGTAATGCAGTTTTCAAAAATCTGCAGTATGACCACCTGCGCAACAATGTAATTCACATGGAATTTCAAAGGACTGTTGCAACAGTTCCCGTGAAGATCCGTGTTCCTATTAAAGGAACAGGTACCCCACACGGTGTCTTGCGTCAAGGTGGAGTTCTCCAGCAAAACGCTCAGGAATCTGAAATTCTTTGTTTACCAGCTGATATTCCTGATTGTATTCAGGTAGATGTCAGCCACTTGAAGCTGAATGAAGTAATTCGGGCAAGAGATATTGAGGGATTCAAGTTCAGCCTTCCTCAACAGTCTTTTTTCACCGTTGCTTCTTCCAGAGCTGCCCGTAAAATTGCAGCTAAGGCCTAAGCTTTTAGGGAATTGCAGTTTCAACAACGCAACCAAAGAACCCGTTGTATTCTTAATTGAATCGACGGGTTTTTTTATAGTCCCGATTCATCACTGATAACTGTTTTGATATTCCGATCCGGATTGTCCTTGGCATCGGCACTTTCCCCATCCGTTACATTCAGGGTAATTTTGTAGGTGATGTTCTTGTTTAAATGCTTCACGATGACATAACGACCACCGATTGCAATAAGCCTGACCCTGGTAAAACTCTTGCCAGCCTCTATATCAAATTCATCCCCTTCTTTGTACCAGTTCTGATCTCCTTCAAAACGGGCCACGCGGCCCTGATTTTCGATCATATATAGTACCGAGGACAAAAACAGTTTTTTGACAGGGCCAGTTGGACCCTCATCCTGAGCAGAAGCGGCCCCAAAGTTGGGATCCCAGGGATTCCCGTCAATTTTTTTAATTTCAAGTTCTGGAGCACCTTTGCGGAACTCCTCAAAAGAAAGGGCATTGTCCTGGGAAGATAAAATCACATGGATCTGAAGATTAGATATGACAGATCCATCATCTTTCTGACCTTCCTTAGGATTGATTCTTGGTTTTTCCAGTTTAAGGGTGGAAATGGATAAGGAGCGGGATGTATTTTCAATCTTTTTTACCATTTTTAATACATCAGCAAAGGCACCACGCACCTGGTAGGTGTAAATGATTTCTGTAAAGGCCCCCTTAGGCAATCTGCGGGGATTGTTGCCTAAATCGATGACATTGTAACGGGCATCCCTGCCAAACAGATACTGATACAGCTCCACTTCATAACGATCTGAAAGTATGTATTTTTTAAATTCATCAGCCTCAGCCCTCATTTTGACTATCTGTTCATCATTGATGCGCTGCTTCTGTTTAATAGCCTCAATTTCAGTCTTTATATTACGATCTTTTGTTTCTTCATCCGACAAATCCTTCCTTTCCTTGGTAAGCTGCCTTTCAAGGACACGAAAGCGGTTATCCGAAAACCGGGGCGCAATAAACTGGGAATAAAAGGTGTAACTGGGAATAAAGATTATGGTCATTAACAAGAGGATTTTTTCTTTTAACCGTAGGGCAGCCAACATAAATTCCTCCTATTTGGCCTTGGCCACAATCTTGATTTTACCAGCCAGTACCTCTTCACCCTCTTTAACTTCTGACTTTTCCTGCTTGGTTTCAATCACCTGTACGGTTTCAATGATATCTGTGCGTTTATACAGGGTTCCAATAAAGTCGGTTAAATACACGCCAGAAGGTGTAATCATTTCAATGGTGACTTCATTTTTGGAAATATTTAAACTTTTTAATGCAACACTTCTGACCTTGTCAATTGCCTCCCAGATTGCCATCATCAAGGCACTTTTTTTGGCATACTCCAGTGAGGTTCCCACCACAAAATCATACTCCTGTCTCTCTCTGGCTATTTTGTCATCCGAATCCTTCATCTGCGAACGACTAGTGGCAAGATCTTTCTCTGAAGCAGAATTAGCCCTCTTTAACTGAGTGGTCTGTCGTTTTAATGCTTCAAATTCCTTCTCCATGGCCTCAACCTTCTGATTCCCGGTCCGGGAACGGAAGAAAAGAATCAGGACAAACACAAAAAACAGGATATAAACCCCGATCACCGCAAAGTCGCGGCTATCCATACCCTTTTTACTTTTAGCCGCCTTACCAAGCTTTTTTGCCATGATTAATCCTCCATATATCTAGTACCCAGGGATGATGCTATAAGCATTTGAGAACCCCATTCTTCCCAGGCCATCCTGGCTTTTAAATCGGGTACAATTCCCAGATTTTCGTATAGAGAAAACACTTCCACAGGACATTGAAACATCGCTCTCATTTTTTCAAGAAAACCATTGCTTCTCGTTTCCTGTCCGGTAAGAATTACCCGGTGCAGGCTAGGAGCATGCCACTCCAGAACCCGGCACAGATAAAATGCTACAGCCCGCTTCAATTCTGATTCAAACCATTCCATCAAGGCCTTAAACTCAAGAAGCAAATCAGGGGGCAGGCTCAGAAGGTTTTCACCTTCATAAAAACTGGAGAAAAAATCTCCCATCATGAGTTTTCTTGAACGATCCCTTTCCATGTGTCCTTTTTCTACTAAAGAATCGATTAAGGCGATCTGATTGAGATTAATTGTGTATCCAAACCTCAGTACACCACCGCGATAGAAGTTAAGATAGACCCCTTCCTCAGAAACATGCATCAGCATTTCCTGCTCCAGCCCTGAATCAGGATACCAAAGGCTATAAATAGCATCCAAAGCATTGCCCACATATTCAAGACCTTCTAGCTCGTAACCTGATTTTTCAAGAGCATCCATCGCAGACTGGGCAATGTTCTTACTGACAGAACGAACCATAATATCCTGGGTCTTTTTAACCTCAGATACAGACTCCCCAATCACAAGATTATCCGAAAGATACTCTTCCACATCGGGATAATGCTTTTTTGAGATCAGAAATTCCTCAAGCTCGTCTTCATCAGAGATGTTTGCTGTCTGAACAAACTTCTGGGTGTTGCTTCCATCGGAGCACAAAAACACAATGCTGTGCTGTTTGGCAGGGAACTGGTTCGTCAAGTCCTTCATGACCTTGTTCAGATGATTTGCAAAATCTTCTTCTGAAAGGCTTAGTCGGTGATTCCAGCCCTGCACCCAGGCACTTTTTAAAAATGGCACCTCATTGTCTAATACAACCTTGGCTACCCTGACTCCGGTACTGGATACATCCATTACCAGCTTTTCTTTTTTTCCGCGCTTTAATAAAAAATTTGGCATAACTTCATTATAACTTAATCAATGTGTTTTTCTTCCAATCGTCATAGTCAAAATACACTTCCCGTAGTTTTGCCTCTTCATTTTTCATGCGCCAGTATTGCAATACAAAAAACAGAAGTAAAAGAAACCATTTGTCTGCCTGTCCGCGAAGCGTTGCCGATGCTAAAGCTGCAATGGCCTCACCTACATACATAGGATGAGCGATCCATCTGTAAATTCCTGTGGTAACAAGCGTTCTGACTTCAGTCAAAATAGAAAAAGAACCCCTTAAAGTATAAATACCAAAAATGGTTATAGTTGTCCCAAGAAGCATCACAGGCTCAATCACAAAATAATACTCAATATTTTCCAGCCTGGCGTAAGTTAACCGTGAAGGGCTTTTAACAAATCCTTCCCAGTCAAGCATCAGTGTAAATGGTAACAAGGCACAGACTGGCGGTAGTAAAATTTCCACTGGCCTAGAGGCATGTACCAGGGCTGGCCTTCTAAGAAGATAAGCAAGTAGCAGACCAAAATAAAGAAGCCCTTCCATCAGCCATATACGAATGGAAATAAACTTCTGCATCTGCCCTATATGCAGCCATAACAAAACCAGGAACAATGCCACGCCAGCAATTCTGGCCGGGAGTGAAATAAATGCAAAAAGCCGGCCTAAGCCGGCTTCATTTATTGTAAGGCTCTTAACAGGTTTACTGCTTGGCCTGCTCATAAGCAGTCTGGGCATTTTTATATGCCTGCTGGGCAGCAAGAATCTTGTCCCGATCCCCTTCAGCCAGAGCTTTTTTCAACGACTCATAAGTCTGAGCTACATTGGCCTTCAACTGGGCCACATCAACCTGTGGAGCAGCAGGAGCAACCGTTGTAGGTGTTGCAGGATTTGTGTTCACTGGAGCTACATAAGCATCGTTGGGCTGAACTACTGCTGGTTGAGAGATAATCCCGCCTTGAGTGTAGTTTACCGTATCGTAGCCTAAGCTGGTCCCAGGATTTGTTGTATATGGCCCGGACTGTCCATACTGCCCAGCTCCCATTGTTGGAATTGCTCCACCACCATTAGTGTACTGAGTAGTCCCATACACATTCTGATCAGGCATTCCATAAGGACTAGTCATCGGCGCTCCCCCATAATAAAAATTGTGGGGATTGTTGACTGTATCATTTAAAACCAGTGTGCCCGCATTGATTTCAGAGACAATGGACTGAATTTCTGATCTCATCTGAGATGGAGTAGAAATACCGGCTGCGTAATATACTCTGCGGATCAGGCGGTCGTTGCCCAAAGGTGGGATAGCTTGAACCAGTGCCTGCAACCTTTGTCTTCCACGATTCTGCTGGCTGGAGTTCAAATCAGCCAGAGCCGAATTCAACTGAGCCACTACATAGTCCTTGGAAATATCGTCCTGACCATTAAAGCTCTGGTTAGAGCCAGACTCCCAGCCTACCCTCAGGTTTCCAGCCTTAAAATCATTATACAGCTGATTCACTTCCTGGGTCAGAGAGGAGCGATAACCTAAACTGGCAACCAGAGCAGTTCTGCGATAAAGCTCACTGTCTCCAAACTGACGAACATAACTCATCATGGTCTGTAACTTCTGCATAGCCTGATACGGGCGGTTCTGGTTAACATCCTGAACAGCAAACCGTAAATTGTCCTCAATCCAGTTATTATCCACATAGGCAAAGTTTGCTCCCATGCCGGTGTACCCAGTCTGACCGCTATATCCCTGATAACCCTGGTTGTAACCATTGTAACCTTGGGCATAATACGATGTCTGATAAGACTGGCCCTGATAGGCCTGTCCATATTGATAGGTACCATACTGATAGGGACTACCGTATGCCGTTGTCATAGCATATTGAGCGTTAGCTTCCAGGGCTGTTGTTGCTACCACCAGACCCAATGCACTTCCTAATACCTGACGAATCATATTTTTCATGAGCTTACCTCTCGTACTGTTCGCGATCTACTACGAGCCCACTTAAAAAAGGTTGCCTAAAACACAAAACCAGAGCAGATTTTAGTATTTTTTTTATGTTCCCCAACTTTTCGGCCAACAAAAAAGCCCATCTGTTATTTCTAGCAGATGGGCTTTTAATATATTAGAAGA
>JACFNL010000050.1 GCA_019454875.1 Candidatus Cloacimonadota bacterium
CAGAATTTAAACCCAATACCACCTATACAGTGCATTTGTTAGCTGGATTAAGAACAGAAAGCTCAATTTTAAAAGAAGATAAAACCTATGAGATCAAAATTCCAAAGCGGCATCCAGCCATACGGTTTCAAAGTAAAATGCCTTATCTAAGTAGCCTTGACTCCCATGTAAATATTGAAAGTGTAGGAGTTCCAAGAATCAAGGTGAAAATTGAAAGAATTCTTGATCAGAATCTACGGTATTTTCTTAATTTTAATCAATCTGATATTCAGGAGTTTTCACGGTATTCTGATGTTCTGGCCGAAGATGTTTTTAGCCTTCCAAAAACACAAGAACTCTCGGAATGGAATGTGCAAAGCATTCAGTTCACCAGACTTCTGACACTCAGACCCTCAGGACTTCTCAAGATCTCAGTTTCTGCACTGCCTGAAGATTTTGTTGGCTCTGATCTTGATACAGAGTACTCCTGGTCTGAACCAAGCCTACCCAAAGATGAAAAACTGGTCTTTGTCAGTGATGTGGGAATATCAGCTAGAAGAACAGCAAAGGACATTCTGGTACAGACTTTTTCTTTGTCCTCGGGACTCCCACTCACTGGGGCTGAGGTGACAATATACAACAAAACGAATGCAATTGCCGGGCATGGCTCTACTAATTCTATGGGAATTCTGACTCTACCTTTAGACAAGGCTCTTGGCCTTGCAACGGTTGTAGCCAGATTTGGTCAGGAAGAAAACCACCTGAATTTAGACAAGACCCTATACGGTGATCGGGACAGTCTTAGGGCAATGATACTTCTTGAAAGGGAATTATATCGTTCCTCAGACACCTTAAAAATATTTGGTATTGTCAAGGATGCAGATTTAACATCTTTAGAAAAGACCCCATTGCGGCTCAGAATTTTTGGACCAAACGGGAAGCAGATTCATGAAACCCCTATTGTTTGCAACCAAAATGGTTTGTTTGAACATTCCATGGATATTCTGGCGCAAATGCCACTGGGACAATATCAAATCAAGGTTTTTTTAGGTCAAAGACTTCTTGGTTCCAAAATTTTCAGGGTAGAGGATTTTTTACCCCCGCGCATGAATTTGAAGCTAAAACCACTCCCGGAAGTATTAGTCGCTGGTGACACATTAAACATTGAATCTTCTTCACACTGGATGTTTGGGGCTCCGGCCAAAGGAAACTCCATTAAGGTTCGCCTGGCTGGTTTTGCCAAAAACCCATCGTTTCAAGGTTATGAAGGTTTCCATTTTTTACCTTATCAAAGTGAAGATTTTCAACACCATGATGTCTTGAAACTGGAAGATTCAGGGATTACGAAATCGGATGGCAGTCTTAACTTAAACCTGATGTTACCTAACTTTCTGAAATATCAGGGCCCATTTTTGGGAACTGCCTATGTTTCCCTTTTTGATGAGGGACGGGAGATCACAAAGACCCAAAGTTTTACACTTGTGACCAATCCCATAGTATTAGGTCTAAAAGCCAATGAGGTCAGTCAAACTACCACAGGTTCATTAGTCTTCGTTGAAATGGCACGGTTTTTTGCAACCTCGCTTCAGCCAGAAACCGAAGAAGTAAAACTTCAGCTAAAAAAACTCGTCTGGCATGTAGGTATACGGGATGGGGTGCGCGAATGGTATCAGGAAGTGGTCCCCATTCAGGACTATATGTTAAAAGCTCCTGGTAATGCCCAGATTGTTTTGCCTTCTGCGGGTAATTTTCTTATTGAACTTCAGGACATCAAAACCTCACAAAGGACTCACCAGATTGTCTGGGCCCCTGGTTTTGATAATGAAGGAATTGATCCTTCTACCGAGAGTGCCCGTTTAAGTCTTAATACCACCATTTTAGACAAGGAGTTGTACCTCGATGTTTTAAGTCCTATCACAGGGGAGCTGTTTTTAAGCCTTGAAACAGATTCCATCCTGTGGAAGACCACCAAACATCTATCCCACAAACAGTCCCGTTTTTTGATTCCTGCTTATAGCCAAAGCAATGCATCCCCCCGTCTATTTGCCAGAGTTATTCGCAAAACATCACCTTCCATGCCCATCCTGCCGTTTCTGGCCGAAGGTGAAATTGAATTGCCCAGAAACGGAGCGGACCAACAAGGTTCACTTACAATCAATGCCCCCGATTCATTCAGTACAATTGAGCCAGTGTACACCGTAACCATCAACACTTCGGCCCCTGATGGCAGCGAAGTGATTGTGGATCTGGTGGATGAAGCCATCCTTTCACTGGCAAACACAAAAATTCCCAGACTGTATGACTATTTTTACAATTTTCGCTTCCCGTCCAATTTGAGTTTTCACTTTATGGATCAGATCGATGATAAACGAAACCTGGGAAACCTTCTGGAGTTTGGTGGGGACAGCCCTGTAGAGGAAGCATTGTCCCGACATATTCCCCCACAAATGAGCCGTCGAGTCCTTCCTTTTGCTCACAGGGTCTTAAAAACAGTAAAAGATGGCAAGGTTTCAGTTCAGTTTATGCTTGATAAACACAGGGGATTTAACGGACAGGCCCGTTTGATTGTATATCTGGTGGGTAAAAACACCCTGGCTCAAAGTGAAAAGACCGTCACCTTTAGTGATCTGGTTAATCTGAATCCTTCCTGGCCAAGATTTTTACGAAGCCAGGACAAACTCGAATTTAATCTTAGTATTCATTCTTCCTTGAGTGAATCACAAAGCCTCCCTCTCTCCTTTGTCAGTAACGGGCTTAAGCTTTCCAATCTGCCTTCTGAGGTGTTTCTAAAACCTGGGGAAGAATTAAAGGTTCCTCTGCTTGTTGAAAGTCAAAGCCCTGGTTCCTATCAGGCAACACTTGGTCTTAAACTGCCTGATTCAAGAATGGTACTAAGGGAGATTGAACTTGAAGTTCTGGATTCTGCCCAGCCTGTTACCATAGCCACCAGATTTATTTTTACCAGTTCAAACACAGTAAACCCTCCCAAGGATTTGCATCAAATCAACAAAGCCAAAATCCTGATTGCCAAAAATCGTTTGCAAACACTCAGGCAAAGGACAGGGTTTTTAGCCCAGTATCCTTATGACTGCCTGGAACAAGTCAGCAGTAAAGTTTTTGGTATTCTTCACCATCTGCCACAGGAAATACAGGCTGCCCATATCAAACCTGCTCTGGAAAGAATAAAACGGCTGCAAAGACTGGATGGGGCCTTTTATGCCTGGGAAAGCCATAGGGAGCTGGCTAGGTATGAGGGTATTGTGGCCCTTGATGCAATGCTCGCGGCCAGAAACCACGGACATTCTGTAGATTCTAAATCAATTAATCTGGCCGTAACCGAGCTGAGTCGCTACTTAAAAAACCTGAATTTAAACTCCTTGAAACAGGATGGGAATCTGGCCTGGTATGCCGCATTTGTCCTGTCTGAGGCTGAAGAACTCAGCCTGGTACAACTGCAATGGCTCAATTCGCATACAAACGATAGTTTTCCTCCGGTTAGCCGTGGATTTCAGGCTCTGTTAAATCAGAAGTTTGGACTTATGGTAAATCAGGGCTGGGTTGATTTAAAGGAGAACAAAACGGCTGGCAATCCGTATGAATCAAAACTTCTAAAAATGGCTCAAAAACTGTTTCTGGCCCGATTGATCAAACAAACCCCAGACTCTGTGATTCAAAAGCTTGAGAATGAGATTCTGTCTGAGAGTGGCACACACTATTTAAATACCCATGAGGCTTTATGGATATCCCGATCCATTCAAGAATCTTTGGATACCACAATTGAATTAACCATAAAAAATGGGCCCCATATTATCCCCGTTACACATACAGGGGAATGGGAAATTCCCTTACCTGACAATATCCTTGAAATACAGAACCACAATCTGGGCTCACTGGAAGCTCAAATCACCTATTATGGTACCCGCAAAGAAAAGCCAGGTATTCTACAACAGGGGATACCCTCCAGCGTTTCCTGGTTAAATGCTTCTGGTACTGCACTCAGTCCAGGTACCACAATCGCGGTTGGGGACAGAATCCTGATTCAATATTCGTTGACAGGAAAACAGAGTAAAAATTCGATTCTGGTTTCCATGCCTCTACCATCCTGTATGGAGTTTCCCGCAATCAACGCCTTACAGTCACTAAAACCTTTGGGGCTGGAAACCGGGATTAATCCAGATCATGAAGAATTTCGTGATGACAGGTATCTAGGATTTTTCACCTTAAACAAAGACCAGAGTACCCAAAGGCTGATTCCTTTAAGTGTGGTTGCCAAAGGAACCTGTATGGTACCGGCTCTCACCATGGAAGACTTATACTTCACCGCCAATCGCTCTTCCTTTCGAAAAATGTTGAGCTTTGAGGTGCAGTAGGTGGAGTGGCTCCACCAGATAATCTTTCAGCCCGTATCCGGCCTGATTGGATATCTGTCCGATTTACTGCCGGTAAATCTCAGCCTGATTTTTTTAGGTATTTCCCTGATTTTTTGTTGCGGTTTTTTGTACGCACTGCTTAAAAAGCGCTGGAAACTCGCCGCCTGTCTGATACCAGCCCCAATCCTCATACTAAACGCTCTGACCATTCAAATGGCAACCGGTTTTATCCTATGGCCTTCCTGGTTTCGCGACATAAAAACCCCTCTGCTTGCCAAAAAATTTCCCTTAACCCAGGAGGACAAAGACCAGTTGCTAAAACACGCTCTCAAGGAGATAAGCTTGTCCTTTTCTGTTACCGAATGGGAAACCCTCAATCAAGATTTGATTCTTGAGGATGCCAATCAAAGTCTTGATTCCCTGCTTAAGGATCTTGGGTTTGCTTCCGGTAGAACAGTTCGGGCCATCAAGGACTTTCACGAACCGTTTTTTTCCTTAGGGTTGGCCTATGGCGGCCCAGCCTATCAGGATCCATATACCCAGGAAGTAGTCATACCCAGCCAGGACCGTTATCCTGCATCCAGATTCTGGTACTGGCATTGCCTGTATCATGAAGTGGCCCATGCCAAGGGCTGGCTTAACGAACTGGATACTACTCTTTTGCAGGTTGCCTCCATGATTCGTTCCCGCTACCCAACCATTCGTTCTCTTGGGTGGATGCACATCATCCTGAGTGCAGATATCTATCAGGGAAAATCTCAGGCTGAACTTGTAAACCTTGGACTTCCAGAGCCAGTATTATCCGATATGAAGAAGGCCAGCCAGAATATCCACGAACTTCTACAGAAAAAACCCTTGTATCAGGGGTTAAACAAGCTTCTCAAAAAGGCCAGTATTCAAAACTCCCCTCAAAAATACGGACTGGATCATGAAAAGTGGCTTAACAATCCCTTAAATGGAATGCTGTTTACTCTTTTGAGTAAGGGCCATCTGAGGTATCCTGAATAAATGCGCCGTGGTATCAGTCTTGTGGAAATTGTCATAGCCTCTGTGGTGCTAGCCGTAATGGCTGTACCCCTGATATCCATGACCTTTAGTTCCAAACGCAATGAACAGCAGAGCACTCGTCGTCTTGAAGCCCTTTTAGTGGCCCAGGGAGCACTGGAAGAAGCCTTGCATAACTGCTCCAGGTATAAATCAACCCTTCCCCGGCGGATTCCAAATTATCCAGCCGATTTAAGGGTATTCCCGACTGTGGTCAATACAGCCGAGGACAAACTTTTGCAAATCACTATCAAGGTGGAGTTTACGGAGACTGGAAAAAATCAGTCTCTTGAAGTCAGCGGATTCTGTTCCCTTTACCCGGAGGAATATGAAATCCGCTAAGAAGGCCTTCACTCTGGCTGAAATCATGATTGCAATTGGTGTGTTAGGGGTTTTGTTAGGCGGGGTATACCAGATTACCACAGGATTAACCCGTCAGGCGGGACAGGCTGCCCAAGGTTCGATAAGAAATCAGGATCTTGTGCTTTTTTTCTCCAGATTAAGCCAGGAACTTAAAGGCAGCCGACAGATGGACTGGCCCCCATTAAGAGTCGATTCGGACTGGATCCATTATTACATTGAGGAAAAAGATATTCGTTTCAAAACGGAGGGAAATAAACTTTTAAGAGTGGAGGGATTTGATGAAAAAGTCGTTTTAAATGGCTTAAAACAGGTAGTGTTTACCCGTCCCGACACTGCTCTTTTAGAAATTACCCTTGAGTTTGAGGAACACAAGTTTTCCACCAAAATATTTCTGGAGAACCTTCCATGAGAACCAACCATCAAGGTTCTGCCTATTTAATGATTATCGGGGCTATGGTCATCTGTCTATTTGCCCTTTTGTACTCCTTAAAAAGCTCCATGCAGGCTCGCCACTCCCAAGCAAGACTTCAGGATAGATTTCAGGTTCAAAACCTGTCTCAGGCCTGTATGGAAGCTTGTTACAACCAGTTAAAAATTAGCCAGCTCAAGGAATCAGCAATCAAAAAAGAAGCCCAGATCAAAATTCTGGATGGTATCTGCCGTTATGAAATCCTTAAAAATCAAAACCCGATCTTCACCGTCAGAAGTGTTGGAGAAATCCGGGGAATGACCCATGAAAGAACCCAGGTATTCAGAGCCCAGCTGCGTCCGGGACCCAGACAATCCACCAAGGTTATCTGGAGTCGTCGAGAGGTCAATAAAAGCGACTATTGAACCTTCAATTCCTCCCAGTACCTTTCATACAAAAATACTGCCTGACCAATGTCTGAGAGTATTTCCATATTTTGCATAATAGAATCAGGGGGATAAATTGAAGTATTTAAGCGGATGGAATCATCCTGAAGCATCTGGGCACTGCGATTTGGACTGGCATAACCCACAGAATCCGAGATAATTTTTGATACCTCGGGGCGCATCAGAAAATTCAAAAATTCATGGGCTTCCAATTTGTTTTTTGCCCGTCTGGGGATCACCACACTATCAACCCATAAAGTTGCCCCTTCTGTGGGATACACATAAACCAGGGATGGATCAACAAGCGATGCCTTGTAGGCATCCCCATTGTAAGTTAATCCAAGCACCACTTCTTTGGTTAAAAAAATCTGCCTTGGGGATTCAGAATTGAAGATACGGATATTGGGCATTAAGGCTTTTAGATGCTGATAAGCCTCCTGAATCTGTTTTGGTTCCGTGGAATTGGCAGAATATCCTAGGGATTTTAAGGAAACAGCAAATGCCTCGCGCATATCATCAAGCATTAAAACCGACTTTTTGAACTCCGGTTTCCATAAATCTTTAAAAGAACTCACTTCAGAACTAACGGAACCCCTGTTATAAAGAATGGCTGAATTGCCCCAGAGATAGGGCAGGCTGAAACGATTCTCCTTATCATAGGGTTTTCCCAAAAGACGGGAGTCCAGATGAGAAATATTGGGCAGTTTCTCTTTTTCAAGGGGATGAAGCATATTTTGAGAAATCATTTTTTCTACAAAATAGGTGGAGGGAAATACAAGATCATAACCCCCGGAATTGAGAATTTTTAGCTTTGTATAAAGAATTTCATTGGAATCATAGGTAGATAACTTCACCTTGATTCCAGATTCCTTTTCAAACTCCTCAATAACCTCGCGCGGGATATATTCAGACCAGTTGTACACATAAACCACACGGGAAAACACCGGGGATAATAAGAACAGTAGTAAAATGGTATGAATCATTCCTCATCCCCTACCAGTTTTCTTGAGGTAAACACGATGGCCATTGTCAGAATAAACAAAATGGTGCAAAGGGCATTGATTTCAGGTTTCACACCTAGTCTCACCATGGAATAGATCCTTAGAGGCAGGATCTCAAAGTCAGGGCCACTCACAAAAAAGGATATGATCACATCATCCATACTCAGGGTAAATGCCAAAAGCCAACCAGACAGAACAGCAGGCCACAATAGGGGCAAAATCACCTTGTGAAGTGTCTGAAATTCACTTGCCCCCAGATCAGAGGCAGCCTGAGTCAGATTTTCATCAAGGGATGTGATCCTTCCCATCACCGTGACAATCACAAAGGGTATACCAAAGGTAATATGGGATAACAACAAGGTAAAAAATCCCAGATCCATTCTTAGGGCGACAAACAAAACCAACAGTGCAATGCCCATGACCACATCGGGGCTCATCAACAAGGCAAACAAAAGCCCCTGCATGGCTTTTTTGCCTAAAAACTGATACCGTTTCAAAGCAATGGCTGCGGCCGTGCCAACAATGGTTGCCCCCGTAGCCGCCAGAAACGCCAATAAAAAAGAATTAAATGTGATTTCAAGCAGGTCAGAGCTTTTAGCCAGGCTCTTGTACCAATCCAGGGTGAATCCCTCCCACTCCGTGGAATAGGTACCGGAATTAAACGAATAAGCAATCAGAATCAGAATAGGAGCATAAAGAAACAGGAGGATAAAACTAAGATATGCCTTGCGAACCAATTCCATCATGATCTGGCTTCCTCAGGTGATACCCGCTTTTTAACCCACAGGTAAAGCCAGATACCCGCACCCATCATAAGACATAAAAACACACTGATAGCCGCACCAAAAGGCCAGTTTCTAGCTGCCAGAAACTGATTTTTAATAAAGGATCCAACTACCAGGCTCTTGGCCCCACCCAGAATATCTGGAATATAAAAAAGACCCAGAGCTGGCAAAAATACCAGAAGTGATCCGGCGATAATCCCCGGTAAAGTCAAAGGTAGCGTGACCCGTATAAAGGTCTGCCAGGGACTAGCCCCTAAATCGGAAGCCGCCTGTAAATACTGCCGATCCAGCTTTTCTACAGCAGAATACAGAGGCAGAATCATAAAGGGCAAGAGGGTATATACCATACCAATATAAACTGCCCACTCCGTGTATAAAATCTCCAATGGCTCTGAAATAATTCCAAACTTTAAAAGGATGGTGTTTAAGAGCCCATTGGTTCTAAGGATGAGCATAGTTGCATAGGTTCGGATAAGTGAACTTGTCCAGAATGGGATAATCACCAGAATCATGAGGTAACTTCGGGCTGATTTACCATAACTGGCCATAAAATAAGCAAAGGGATAACCCAGAAGCAGGCAAAACACAGTCGTCACCAATGCCAGAACCACCGATTTGAAGAACACCGTAAAATAGATGGGATCAAAAAGGCGGATGTAGTTTTCCAAAGTAAAACCCACAACAAAAAACTCTGACACTCCCCGGTGAAAAAAGCTGACTACAAAAAGCATCAACAAGGGAATCAGGGCAAAAACCAGAAGCCAGCCCCAGGAAAGACCCACCAGAATCTTACGCATCTTCGAGCAATACCTCCCAGCCATCTACCCAGGTAACAAATACCGTCTGGCCTACCTTATAACCCAATGCATCTGAATCCTCATTATAAAATTCCGTGGCCTGAATCACATGCCCGGATTTTAAACGGATACAAAGATCAATGACAGTTCCCCGATACAGAATATCTTCCACCACTCCCTCAAAGGAAAATGCCTCTGTGATATCCTTTAAGAACCTCTCCACCCTCAGATCCTCTGGCCGAACCAGGATTTTTAACTTTGACCCTGGTTTGGCCTTGGTTTTGGTGTCCTTAAGATGAATTTTCTGACCTTCCGTTTCCAGGGCAATACCCTTTTCTGAGTGATCTACCACTACCGAATCAAAAAATGTGGCCTCACCAATAAAGTTGGCCACTACCAGATTAGCCGGACTTTCATAAATTTCAGTAGGTGTGCCAATCTGCTGAATCACGCCCTTATGCATTAAAACAATGCGATCCGACATGGATAGAGCCTCTTCCTGATCATGGGTAACAAATACAAATGTAATTCCAAGCTGCCTTTGCAACTGCTTTAACTCCACCTGCATCTGTTTTCTAAGCTTATAATCCAGGGCTGAAAGACTTTCATCCAAAAGAAGCACAGACGGTTTGTTAATAACCGCCCGGGCAATGGCAATTCTTTGCTGCTGCCCACCGGAAAGCTGATGGGGCCGACGATCGGATAGATGGGAAAGCTGAACCATTTCAAGAGCTTTTTTTACATCTTCACGAATAGTTTCTTCTAAAACCCCTCTCAACCTCGGCCCAAACGCCACATTATCAAAGATGCTCATATGAGGAAACAGGGCATAGGACTGAAAAACCGTGTTGACCTCCCGCTTTTCCGGAGGCTCCTGATTTACAACCCTGCCATTGAGACGGATTTCACCTGAGGTAGGAAACTCAAATCCCGCAACCAGTTTTAATATTGTGGTTTTTCCGCATCCCGAAGGCCCAAGAAGCGTGAGAAACTCACCTTTTCTGATTTCAAGATCCACACCATTTAGGATAGAAAGATCACCATATTTTTTGGTGACCCCATGCAAACTGACAACAATCTCATTCATGGGGGTGTATTCTACTCTAAAACCCTCTTAAGTGGTACTGGATTTACCATCCGCTCGGGAGACAACAATTCCTGAAGCTCAGACTCAGGCAAAAGTCGCCTTTCCAGAACCAGTTCATAAAGCCCCTTTCCAGTGGCCTGAGCCTCTTTAGCCAGCTTCGAGCATGTCTCATACCCTAAAACCGGTACCAGAGCTGTCACAATTCCGATACTTTTTCTGACAAACTCGCGGCAAACATCTTCATTGGCGGTAATACCCTCAATACAACGAATACGCAAGGTACTCATACCGCTGATTAACATTTCCATGGACTCAAGAATACTCTGTGCTATCACAGGCTCCATGACATTTAGTTCCAGTTGCCCTGCTTCGGAAGCCAGAGTCACACTCAAATCATTACCAATCACCTTATGGGCGATCTGGTTGACCACCTCGGGGATTACCGGATTAACCTTGCCTGGCATAATAGACGACCCTGGCTGCATCTCAGGCAGGCTGATTTCCCCAAGCCCGGCCCGTGGACCGGAAGACAGAAGTCTCAAATCATTACAAATCTTGGATAACTTTACTCCAAGCCTTCTTAGGGCATTGGAGTATTCCAGAAATGAGCCTGTATCCTGAGTGTTCGCGACCAGATTTGGGGCCAGTACAAAATCGTAACCACTGATTTCCCTAAGAGCCATGACAGCAAACTGGGGATAATCAGGATCGGCATTGATTCCCGTCCCAATTGCTGTTCCTCCTAAATTAATGGAAAGAAACTGACTGGAGCTGCGATTTAAGCCATCAATCTCATCCTGAAGAATCTGGGACCAGGCAGAAAAACTCTGTCCAAGAGTCATAGGTACTGCATCCTGTAGCTGGGTTCGGCCCATTTTTACAATATGGGAAAACTCCAAAGCCTTTTTGGAGAAAGCATCAATGAGCTTCTGCAAATCCTTGATCACAATCTGATTGTAGTTAAGAATAGCAAGCTTGAGGGCTGTAGGGTACACATCGTTAGTGGACTGGGACAGATTAACATGATTGTTTGGATGGCAAAAATCATACTCTCCACGATTTTTTCCCAGAATTTCCAGGGCCCGGTTGGCAATGACCTCGTTGGCATTCATGTTGGTGCTGGTTCCCGCACCACCCTGAATCATGTCTACCACAAAGTGGGTGTGCCATTTTCCATCCAGAATTTCACGACAGGCTGTTTCAATTGCATCAGCCAATGGCTGTGACAGCATCTGAATCTTACAGTTGGCACGGGCAGCTGCCTGTTTTACCATGGCAAGAGCATGAATCAGCCTGGGATAATGGCGAATGGGAACACCACTGATACTGAAGTTTTCCAAGGCCCTGAGCGTTTGAATCCCATAATAATGTTCATCAGAAACATCTCTCTCACCTAAAAAATCATGTTCCCTGCGAGTTTTTCCGGAGAGATACCGTGATGCCGTATCACTGAAGGGAGCTGTGACGGCTGTCCTGTTCAGAATCAGTTTACTGACCCTGCTAAGAAGGGGTAAAAACAGATCGGGATGCTTTCTGGAAAACTCAATCCAGGATGATGCCGATGCCCGCCAGAGTACGGTTGGTCTTACAACCCTGGCCGAAGTCGAATGAGGAGCATCATCAAATAGACAGCTTTCCCCAAAAAAATCATGGTTGCGAAAGGTTATCATGCTGATTTCCCGCCCTGCCGGAAGCCTCCGCAAAAGCTCTACCTCTCCGCTTTCGATCACAAAAAAATACTGTCTGGGCTGACCTTCCTCAAACAGGATCTGATCCTTATTAACTTCAACTCTTGAAAACACTGAGGCAGTCCACTTCAAGCATTCCTGACTCAGGCCCGCAAACAGAGACACTTCACTTAAAAATGTTTCAGCATTGTAGCTCATAATTCTCCTGCATTACCCTGGCACATATTCTCTGATACCGGCTCATCAAATCAACCCGATCCGTTAGTCCCCTTCTTAAAACCTGATTCAAATCCGTCCTTTGTAATAACGCCACTGACTGACTCAGGCTTTCCTCAATATAAGCCAGTGGAAACATGGAATCCATCAGAGAACGGCAAAATATTTTGTCTCTTGAGGCAAAAATCTCAGGTAGGGCATCAAAATAGGCTAGAACCAATTCCTGCTGCTCCCCCTTCTGCATGGGGTGAAAAAATGCGCGCATTTCCCAGGACAGCATATCCTGACTGCCACCAGACTGGCTCAGAATTCTAAAAAAATCTTCCTGCTTGTCCCTTTTAAGAATCAGACGAATCACACGGGCACATTTAATTCCGGTTTCTCTCCCATCCTCTGCCTCCATGGTTCGTAAAAGGCTTTCGGTATTTTTATGCCTGCCATAAGCCAGTTTATAAAGACCGTTGTAGATGTAATCCTTGCTTAAACTCAAATTCCCGACCTGTTTGGATTGCAGCCACTCAGCCAGTGCATCCAGATGGTTGAGAGTACAGGCAGCCGAAACAGCAGTAGTAAACCAGCGAACTAGAACCCCATAATCAGTCTCCTTTGCCAGCAAACGGCAAGCCATATCAAATATCTGGCTTCTAACCGTCTGTTTCACAGGCTCAGGAAGATAACTGGAGAAAAAAGGCTGCAAATCATCAAGAATACTCAGCACAATCAGGGAATCTGTTTCCTGTTCCACCAGCTGAATTGCCAGATTCAAATAGGTCAGAGGAGACATTCTTTCCCTCTCCACCATATCTCCCATGGTAAGCCAGAGTTGCTGACGCAAAAATGGCCTGTCAATCAAAGGCAGAACCTGAGCAATTTTACTCAATGAATCAGGATCTAAGAACACCCTGGCATAAGCCCAATCCTCATGGTTTAAAAACACCAGATCCGGTATTGAGTCTTTTTCAAATCGAAAAACCTCGACTTCCTGATCCTTTACCACAACAGGCTTTTTAGAAACCTCAATCAGTTGTCCGTCTTTAATCTTTAAAGCCAGGCCCATCACCCTGTGAGTCCGCAATCTCTGACTGCCACTGCCGGCTTCCTGCCTGATCTTGTATGAGCCCTTTTTGTTGGATGTAACCGTCAAATTATTGACCCCTGAACTTAAAAACCAGTCCTCACAAAATGCATTCAGTTCACCAAAAAACTCCTGACCAAAACAGGCCAGAAACTCCTGATATGTAGCATTGGAATAGGCAAACTTTTTAAGATAACCACGAATCCCCTGTAAAAACTCAGGCATTCCCATCAGGGCAATCATCTGCTGCAGGACACAGGCTCCCTTTTCATATGTAATCCGATCAAAATTGGCAAATGCGGCCTCAGTATCCACACAGTCTGCAACAATGGGATGAGTGCTTGATAATTCGTCAGCCTGCATAGCCATTTGTTTGACCTCATAGGTGAATGCCAGCATAGCCTCAGGATAAAGCCCTGTTTCAGCCAGGCAGCGATAAGCCAGCTGTGTGGCAAAGGATTCATTGAGCCACAGATCTCCCCACCATGTCATGGTAACCAGATTTCCAAACCACATATGGGCCATCTCATGGGCAATAGTATTGTCCAGAGCCATTTTCTGACGGTGTGTCATCTCACTGTCACTCAGCCAGTACTCAGAGAATGTAACCAGACCGCAATTTTCCATAGCCCCAGATGTATATTCAGGCACAAAAATCTGATCATGTTTACGGAAGGGATACTCACAGTCCAGTAGCTTCTCAAAATAATCAAGGCTTAATTGAGCCACTTCGGCCATTCGCTCTACTGGAATCTTATGGAACTGGGAATGCCGACCCGCCACCCGCATCGGAACCTTAAACTCACCAAACTCCACCACCTTGTATTCCCCCGCCACTAACGAGAACACATAAGTACTGATCGGTGGGGTTTCCATAAAGCTCCAGACCCGTCGTTCTCCTTCCAACATAGTGGATAATACAGGCTCATTGGCAAACACTTCCCATTTAGCCGGTGCCGATACCTCAAGGCTGAAACGAATCTTCAAATCGGGCTGATCAAAACAGGGAAACACCCTGTGAGCCTCAAACGGCTCCAGATCTGTGTAACAATAATACCGTCCATCAGCCTGATCACAAAAGCGAAAAAAACCCAGTCCGTTTTCAGAAAATCGGGAACGATAGGTAATCTGCAAATCCAGCCGATCTCCGAGCATGGCCACTGCAAAATTTTTGGACTCCAGAATCAGCTGATGATCCTGATGACGATACAAAATCTCCTGGCCCTCTGCATTTTTAATAGACATAATTTCTGTGTCCGCACAATCCAGAACCAGATCCATGTCCTTCCGAAACACCGTAGCTTCTATCTGAGCCAAGCCCTCAAAATAATCCCTGTTTTCATCAATGTGAATCCTTAGCCTATAACCAAGATTTCCTATCTGTTTCTTTCGGACTTCAGCCTGACTTTTGGTGAGTTTGTGTGTCTTTTGCATAGGCTGCATTCTATCTGAAACTGAACCATAATCAACCAAGTTCCTTTTCACGACAGATGCCCAATAAATATCTCAATGGTATTAAGGGTTGTTGATCTTTAATCACAACAATCTGTCACGACCATTTTATCGTAAATTTTCCTTGACAGGATTTTGGACACCAATTTTGAGTCTGTCCCAACCCCTCAAAAAAGAGCGGTTTTAGTGCCCTATTTCTATCTGCTTCTGCCCGATCTCACAAAGTCCTTTGAAAAATTGCAAAATTTCGGAAATTGCCCTTTCTAGCCGCCTCAAACCAAGCCCAAAAACCCCGTGGTAGTATAAATGTATGCAAAACCTACATCAAAAAATCACAGAAACCGTCATTGAGTATAGAAAACAGGAAGGTCTCTTGATTGAACTCACTCAGGAAGCCGATTTCACCAAGTTTTATCTTGAGCTTGGGTATTCCTCCTTGTTTGAGTATTTAAACATCGGTCAGGGAATCAGTGCCGCCACCGTAAGTAATTTAATTACCGTAGCCCGAAAAGCCGTCCAAATTCCAGCGATGAAAGAGGCCATCGATTCTGGGGAAGTTGGACTGGCTAAACTAAGAAAAGTCTCCTCGGTCATCACTTCTGAGAACAAATCGGAGTGGATTGAAAAATCCAAAAGGCTCTCCTGCCGGGAACTGGAAAAAGAAGTTGCCAAGGTATCCACCTACAAACCCAGACGAGACTTCTGGCAAAGAATTAATGCGGATTACTTTCGCTTAAGCATAGACACAACCGAGGGCTTTAAGGCTTTGGCTGAACGAGCCCAGGATATTTTTTGTAAAAAATCCCAGAGCAACAAAACCTTAACCGAAGTGTTTGAGTGGGCCTTAAATGAGGCTTTGGCTAAACATGACCCGCTGATTAAGGCAGAAAGGGCAGAAGCTAAAAAGAAATCTGTCACGGCAAAGACTGCCCCAATCAGTAAACCAGACTCAACAAGTCAATCTGTCACAGATAACAAAAGAGAACACATCCCACAGGATATTTTAAATCAGGTGATTTTAAGGGATAAGGGCCGTTGCAGCTTTGAAAAGTATGGGAGAAGATGCCATCACAGACGGTTTCTTAACATTCACCATATCAAGCCTGTAAAGGATGGGGGGCGAAATACGGTGGAAAACCTGACGACACTTTGTGAAGTGCATCATACTTACCTACATCATCAGGAGGAAATTGATAGATCTTTAGCACTGATCAGGCGGCTTCGCCTTGAGCAAGGGATCAGGGGATAAAATCACTTACGGCTATGTTTTTACTTGTCTTCCAAAAGCCGAACATTGTGTGACAGATAAAAACTAAAGGCACAGCTCGTGAACTCCTGAACTGATACGATCCAGTACCTTTTTCCAGTCTTCGTCGGTGGCGTAAGTCATCATTTTACGATAAGGCCATGTGCCAAACCACCATGTCTGCAATCGAGTCCGATTCTGAATTGACTTTAAAATTTGTTCATAGAGCCAAGTTTCATCAAACCCTGCCCATTCCCCTGCAACACTAAAAAGGTTTGGGCCAACAATTGGCACTACCTCATACAAATAGATTCTATCTAGTTCGGCCCGATCGTAACCTGATGAGGCGAGGACAGACGCAATATTTTTGATATCTCCTTCATTAATTTCTGTATCCAGAAACAAATGCGATATTGCCGTCCAGACTGGCTTTCGTCTCTCAACTTCCATGTCACTTAAAACAAAACTCACAACAAATTATAAATGATTTTACCGGAAAAAATATATCGACTTGTGACTTGAGATGACAGCCTGAATTGCTTAAACTATTAAAATCATTGTCAAATACAACCAACATATTATGTAAAGGAATGAGAAATGATGAAAAGTGCTGTAAAACCTGGCCCGGATATGGCTACCAAAACTGCTCCACCTGCTCCCGCACCATCCAAGCCTGTAGAGCCAACTAAAGGAGAATCCATAGAAAAGGCTGCATCAGTTGGAAAGGGTGCTGTGGAAAAGACTTCTATGGAGTCTGGCAGCAAAACTGCCAAGCAGGTTGATACAAAGAGTGAGTTAGATACCTCTGCCAAGTCCAAATCGGCGGGTGAACCCGATTTTGGTAATAAGCCTGGCACAAAATCTTCTGCTCCTGAGGGCGCTCCAAAATCTGAAGGCCCTATCAAATCCAATCCATTCGGAGATTCTGAATTGGGTGCAAAGTCCCCTGCCCCAACCAAATCAGCGGACTTCGGAGCAAAGACCCCACCCCCACCGCCTTCAAAGCCGGGGATGGATTCAGATGCAAAAAAAGTCGATGTCATGGAAAAGAGCATGATGGACAAGGCTATGGCAAAACAAGCCATGGATAAAAAGGTGGTTGGAGCAGAAGATGATTTTGATGCATCTGATGACGCATCCGATCACGGTTCTCATGATTCTGATTCTGATGATGCCTCAGCCATGGCGTGAGGTCAGGCTGTAACTAAAACTATTGTTAAGCCCCGTATTTACAACATTTACGGGGCTTTCTTTTGTAATCCCATATGAAAGAACCCAGGATATGAGCAGTGATATAAAATTTTCAATGGCCTTAGCAGCTTGTTTTGCTGCCAGATCCCAGAGCCTGTTTATCCCTAGAGAGGAAATCGAAGCCGCGTATGCTCAGAATAATCCACAAAATCTTGTGGAGAAAATATTTGAGCGATGCGGGGGAAAGATTAAGGCCGTACACCTTCCTCTGAACAAAATTGCTCGCAGGAGAAATCTGTTTCCTTTGGCTGTAGAGATTGATGGAACTGCCTGGGTGGCCATCGGACTTACTCAGGATCTTGTAGGTATCAGAGGGTTTGATGTATTGGATCCGGAAGCCAAAATTGTCGAAATCAAATTCTCTAGCATCAAACACAGCTGGCCACAGACTGTTTTATGTGTAGAAAGGCTGGATCAGTTTAATGATGAATCGGAGTATTTTGGATGGGACCTGATCTGGAAACTGCTTTTGGGAAATGGCAAAATTCCATTGCTGATTGCACTTGTCTCCATTGTTCTTAACTTTCTGGCATTTATTCCTATTGTATATATTCAGATTGGGCTGGATAAAGTAGTGGGCTATAAAGCTGAAGCCACACTGATCGCCTTGACCCTGGGGGCAACACTGGCCCTGATTTTAAATGGGGTTCTGGGCTGGGCCAGGGACATCCTGATTGGCAGTATAGGTGACAGGATAGAGGTTTCTCTTGCAGGACCTGCCTTTGAGAGGCTGGTTAGACAACCTTCCTATTTACATCCTTCCGATCTCGAAGATGGGGTTAAACAAATTCCTACCTTAAGATATCTAGTGGCTGAAACCATTTTAAAGAGATTTTTTGATTTGTGTGCCCTGATTGTATATCTGCCAATCCTTTGTTTCTATTCCGTAATTCTGGCCGCGATTGTTTTAGGAATAGCTGTTCTGATTGGTGTCACATCGGTAGTACTTACATTAAAGGAAAAAAAACTGAGCGAAACCAGCAATCAACTGGAACGAAAGCGCATAGGAGTTGTCCGGGAAGTCAGTAACAATCTCGATTTGGTTCGCTCCTTAAATTACCAGGAGGCCTTGAAAAAAAGTTATAGGCAGGCCTGTGCCGAGGCCATTCTGGCAAAAAGAGAACAAGCCAAAATTCACGGCCTTTCCGCACATCTGACACAATTTTTTCAGCTATTTATGACCATAGTGGTCATTTTTGCCGGGATCCGTCTGGTATTTTCTGGTTCCATGTCGGCTGGAGCAATTATTGCTGTGAATCTGGTTGGTGGAAAACTGATCGGACCAATACGAGCTGCCATACAAACACTGACAGATTTACCTAAACTAAAAAGCCAGTTTGCCTCCATAGAAGCTATCTGGAATGGAAATCTGGAAAAGCCCTCTTCTCTGTTCAGTCCCAAGTTGACCGGACGACTAATCACCGAAAATTTAAGTGTATCTCTAGTCCAGAACTCCCCACCACAGATTCGCGATCTGAATCTGGATTTCTGGCCCAATGCCCTGCATTTGATTCTGGGTAATTCAGGAACTGGTAAAAGTGTCCTTTTGGACACACTCGCAACACGATTGACCGCCACCGAAGGTAGAATCAGCCTGGATGGTATCCCGTATTACCAGCTCGACCCACAGACTTTAAGAAAAACCATTCATCACCTCTCGGAACAGCCTCGGTTTTTTGATGGTAGTATTGAAATGAATTTGCGACTCGCTGCACCTACGGCTGGAAAACGGGAAATATACCGGGCTCTGGAATTGGCTAACGCATGGAAGGCAATTGAAAAACTGCCCCAGGGTCTAGGCACATTTATCACAGGATTAGCACCAGAGTTACCCCGTTCCCTGCGTTCACGAATTGCCTTGTCGCGAGCATTGTTAAGCTCGGCCACAGTGTATTTGATGGATGATTTTTTTAGTCCCTACGATGTGGAGGATTTAGCCATATTTCAGCAAAATCTGCCTGAAATTGGACGCAACCGCACTCTTATATTAGCCTCTCCACTTCCCCTTTTTGTAGAACAGGCCAGTCAGATAATCATTCTGGAGGATGGGCAAATCAAAGGTCATGGAAGTCATGAGGAACTCAGTGGTACCTCCTTGGGCTACCGAGAAATTTGTCAGGGATACCGAGCTTTGTTGGGGGGGATGGCATGAGTTCACGAATTTTGAATCTGCAAAACTCCGAATTTGTCTTTCGTGAGGGTGACTCTGCTCAATTTGCTTATGTGTTGAAGTCTGGAACTATTGAGATTCTAAGAATGAGCAATAGCAAGGAAATTGTTCTTGGTACCGTTTCCGAGGGTGAAGTATTTGGAGAGATGGCTTTGATTGATGGTGCTCCCCGTTCTGCTTCAGCAAGAGCAATAGGTGAATGCCAGGTGCAGGAAGTGGATCGGGATGCCTTTTCTGATTATGTATCAGAAAATCCAAGTGTGATGTATTCCCTGATGAAAAAATTGAGTGGGTATGTCAGAAGCACAAACCAAAAGGCCATTCAGTTAGTCAAGGCAGAGGTGGATGAGACCGCAGTCGCCTCAGAAAAGGACGGGATAAAGGGCAATGAAGAAGTTCTGGATCTGGATCTGCCTACTTTAAAAATTCCATCTGAAGGTGTGATGGTCGCCACTATCAGCATCCTTGTCATGTTGATAGGCTGTCTGGTTTTTATGTCCTTCACTGTTGTGGATACCACGGTAGGGAGCCGGGGACTTGTCACAACCGTTGTACCAAATGCCCAAATCCAGGCTGCCACCTCAGCCATTGTAAGGGAAGTGCTGGTTCAGCGCGGACAGAAGTTAAAAAAGGGAGACTTGATTGCCAAACTTGATGATACCGAAGTTATCTCAAGTATAGCTGTAAATCAGTCCCGCCAGAATACTTTAAAAAATCGTATCCTCAGGCTAGAAGAGGAAGTCCGATTTTCAAGGGTAGAATCACAAAAAGCATATCCACGACTTTCCCATATCGACGCTTTGGAAGCCATTATTCTAAATAGTCGGCTTGATGAATTTCATGCAAAACATGATTCCTATTCCACCCAGCTAAAAGAAGTCGAGATTACCCTGGAAACCGCTTTGGAGGAGTTGAATCTTGCTCAGACTCAATTGGCCTTAAAACAGGAACTGGAGGATTCAGCAACTATTCTTTTGGAACAGAACATTACTAGCCGTTCCTCACAAATTGGTTCCGCTGATGACCGTCTTTCCATGCAACGACAGGTCAACAGTCTCAAAAACAGAATCGTGCAGTTACAGGCCAGACAAAGTGCGATCCAGTCCGAAATTGCTGCATGGAGTGCAACCAGAATTGCCGGCCTTACTCAGGAACTCGCCTCTTCAAAACAGGCACTGCTTGAAATACAGCAGGATGAGGCTCGCCTGTTGGAGCAACAGAAACGCTGCCTGATTCTTTCTTCTGTGAATGGTACTGTTCTGAATATCCCACAGTTCACAGAAGGTTCAGTGATTTCTCAGGGTCAAACGCTAATCACACTGTTAAGAGATGATGTCCCATTGGTTATGGAAATAGATATCCAGCCCAAAGATGTAGCCAACATTGCAATTGGTACCAGAGTATCCGTCAAGCTCGACGCTATTCCCTTTCAGAAGTATGGAGACATTTTAGCCACACTTACCTATCTGTCCGAAGATACCGTAAGCACTGATATTCATGGTTCACATCACCCCGTATACCGTGGCAGAGTAGAATTTCCCGAGGACATCACCCAAAAACTACCCCCTGGTTATCATCTTACCCCGGGCATGCAAGGCAGTGCAGATATCCTGGGCAAAAGACAAAGGCTGATTTTCTACTTTCTGGAGCCTATCATCAAGGGGATCAGCAAAGCCTTTTCAGAACCAATTTAGAGGTTTCCCAAAATCCAGCTATCCATCAATCGGCTCAAGCTTATACACTAAAAGCTCATCCACAATCGGGTCATTACCAATCAGATACAGATTTTTGCCATCACTGCCAAACCTTGGAGATTCCAGATCACTACGGGGAAATGAGTTGACCTCCAACCAGTTTGAGTCAGTTCCTCGCCTGTAAAAGATTGTGGTACTAGCATTGGCATCTGAGACGACCAGAAACAAGGTCTGGTCAACAAAGGCCATGTCATAATGATGAACTTGAGTCACTAGCTGATCAGGTGCTTCATAATCACCCCAGTTTGAACCATCAAAAGCCCAAAGCCAAAAATCATTGGAAACTTCATCAAGTCCACCGACCACAATAAAACCATTGCCCAAGGCCTCAATCTGAAGCATCCGGTTCGGGCTATCTGCACCAAATGGGGCCGATGCAGTAACATGACTCCAGGATGAACCATCCCAGGATTTAATCTGAACATCACTATTGGAATAGTCCCGGTAAACCACAACTGGATTCCCGTCTTGTCCCACGGCGATTGCAAAGTCATCGCCCTCAACAGTGTCTATGGTTCCTCCAAGCAAACTCCAGGTGCCATCATTTGCCATTGAAGCTACCTTCAGTCCGTTACTACTCGTCATCCTGGTCATGACATAAAGATAGTCATGAGTCGGAAGAAGTCCCACTGCTGGGGCAAATCCCGAGGCCAGAACATGATGTCCACTGGGATCACCAAACAGATCTGGACTTCCCTGGTCGGCAACCAAATTACTCCAGCTGCTACCAGTCCAGGCATGTGCCTGGATTCTATGATTAGTGTCCCTAAGTGTAATCACAGGCTTTTTGTTCAGGCCTATGCCAATCCAGGGAGTGCTAGTCACAGCTGCACTCGCAGAAATGTTGGTTTCCATGTGGCTCCAACTACCGTTTGCATATTTTGTTCCTGTGACCAGATCCGAGGAAATTTCAATAGCAGACACATAAATTTCAAGGTTATTTCCCTGTTTTGCCACAGCAATAGAAGGGTTTCTGCTGGGTTCGCGATTCATGTCACCAGTTAAAATCTGGTAAGGAGCCTTGGTTAAAAAATCAAAGCGGAAAGGCGGAGCATTGATATCCTGATAGTCTTCAATGAATGCAGGCCCCCCAACCCTTGTCGAACCAGCTTCCACCGTATACCTAAGCCCGGCTTCCAGATTAGAGGTCAGCTCCAGCAGGAGCACGGCCTCTCCATCAGTATTAGTTATGGAAGCATTGTAAAACCCATCCCCATTCAATTCATTTTTTAAGGATACGGCACCGATATGAGCTGTGGTTGGAAGCTCCTTGGAGAAACCCAAGGTTATCTCGTTACCAGCAACCGATGAATTCATTGTGATGGGATAATGATTTATCACTAAAGGGGTGGCTGTCCTCTCCAGGGCGTAAAAACCCAAAATCCCAGAATCGGAGGAATCCGAAATTGCCAAATGGGGAACACCACTCAATCTGGCCAATGCAACCAATCCACTATTGATAGATATCATGCTTTCATCAGTCGGATAAGTCATGTCCTCCCAATCATTTTCAATGATTTGAAACCGCTTTATCGCCAGATCGGTAGATACCGAGCCATGCAAGTAGGCTAAATAGATATCTCCACGATTATCCACCAGCATATCTGCATGCACAAGGTCGGGAATAGAAAAATCAAATGGTGTCATACCCCCCACACCAAGCTCATGTCTGGCAATATGAATACCATCCGTCTCAGCGACCATAGCCCACAACTGATCCCCAATAAATCCAGCCTTGTATGACAAAACCGTAGTTGTAATTACGGGATCCACCAGAATTGTTTCTTCATTCCAGGCATTTCCATCATAAGAATACAGTACCGGAATGTCGCGGGACTCCAGGGTGGAATAATGTATGGCTGAATAGTACATCTGGTTTTCATGAGAAATCAGCTGGGCATAGGTGATTGTTGGTGTCGCCACTGCAAATTCATCCCCTGCCTTAATCCAATGATTTCCATCAAATTTATAACACTGAACAGCAAGTGTACCTCCCTGCAAACACACAAAAACATCTTCACTAAGATTGTGTCCTAAAGCTACCATTGTGCTGTAAGGAAGAGACTGACCTACCTGTTCATAGGCGGTGTTATCGTTCGAGCGATGAATCTCAATCTTCGAATTGTACTGATACGCAATATATACGGTTTCGCCAACCACGGTCATACCCGCTGGAGAACTATAAGGCAAGGTGCTCTCCGTCCAGGAAACACTATCAAATTTCTTCACTTCCAGTTCATTGGAAGCATTCATATATCTTGCGTAGATACTGTTAGCAGATCCTGCCATCTGCAATGAACCATCAAAACCTTCCTCCGCCAGAGCCGGTTTTGCAACCCACTCATCGCGGGTAATAAATTCTGCTTCCAGGAAATGACTACTGCTCTGCTCATCCATCAAGTCAAATCGGACGCGGTAGCGTCCGGGAACAGTTGGGGTCAAGGTAGCCAGTTCCCCATCGACCGGATCCACTTGCAGATCGGTTGTGTTTGCACCAGTTGGGTATTCCAGAAGAGTCCATGTCTCGGATTGTGGTTCCCCCATATAACCATAATCTGCATACAATTGATTGGCTACATCCAGTTTTAGAGAAGTGCTATCCAGACCAATTTCAAACATCGTTGGAGGAGGTGCCTGAACCATCACGGTAAATTCAAGACTTGTAGACTCAAAACCATCGTTAAACTCTACAGTAAAAGTAACCACTCCTGTATGTTCAAGCGCTGACTGGTATGTAATTACACCACTTAATGTATTATCTAATGTCACAAAACCATAATCAGGCTCAACCGAGACAGTAAATGTAAAGTCAGGACCAAAACTTTGAATTTCATACGGAACATTTACTGAGCCCCCTTCAAAAACATTAAAACTGGTAGGGTTCGCAGTGATTACAGGTGATTGATACTCAATAGCTTCAATGTCAATCTCTACCTGATTACACAATACCGGATCAGAATCATCACAAATCTCCACCGTAAATGATGTGGTACCAGGCGTAAAAGTCTGGGCACCCATCAGCTCCCACACCCCGGGACCATATTCCCACACATTACCAAAGGATGTCTCCCCAGCGTTTAAAACGGTCAATGTATAACTCTGTCCATCTTCCTCATTGACTACAAAATAAAGCTGCTGAGCCTGGCTATCCCAGTCCTCAATAATGACCCAGGTTGTAACTGGAGTTGACAAGCCACTATCGGAATACAGTTCAAGTTTAGGTGCCTCATTAACATCCTCAACGAACACCCGTACAGGAGCAGTAATAAAAGCCCCTGATGCATCGCTGACCCGGACTTCAAATGTATAAGCACCATCTGAATTCTGATCCACAGGAACCTCAAAATTCAAGGGGTTGTTTAAAGTAAGTTCACCGGAGGAAGTACCAATAGTAAAAAAGCTCGAGTCTGCTCCCTGAAGTGAGAATGTAAAATCCGTGTCCCCATCCACATCAAAAACACCAATAGTTGTGGAAAAGGAAGAATTCTCAGCCACAACATAACGAAGAAAGCTTTCCGCCATTTTAACGGCAGGTTTTGAATTTCCAGCCTGACGGTAGGCAATTAAAGGAACATCCTCCGATGTGATAGCTATGTGTAAAAAATCAGCTGATCCATCTGTTATTGCGGGTGCACCCACAGGCAGCCAGCTGCTGCCATCAAATCTTTTGACTACCGCAGAATCTGCGTAAATCTGTTCTTTATAGGAAACCCAAGGCCATCCTTTGGAATCCAGTGCCACCTTTACATCCATGGCACCACCCTCGGATAAGCCTAACTGACCAAAGGGTTCCCAGCTTACACCGTCAAAATAAAGGACAGAAGCCCGATCAAAACCAGGACTGCCTCGATCCCTGTAGCTTATCACTGGTACACCATCAGCACGGACTGTAATAAAGGGATCATAAATATTATGGGTTCCCGAAGACCCTGAAAAGCCAATAATTCCAACCTGAGCCCAGGTAGTGCCATCATACTTCATGACAGAAGCTACCTGTTCATGTACGCCTGCCTGATTGTGGCGGTACAAAACATAAGGCGCTCCATCGGGAGCAATAGCAATAGCCGGAAAATCCATGGAAACATCTGATTCCTGTCTTATATATGTGTCTCCTACAAAGATCCATGTGGTGCCATCATACTTCTGAACCGATATTCTGGAGGTGCCACTGGAACTGTTGGAATAGGCAACATAAGGTGTACTTGTTGGGCTCAGTGCAAAAGAAAACTGCGCTGGAGAAGAAGAGAATCCAGCCGCACCAACACCTGTCCAACTGCCACCATCAAACTGCATCACTGTAGCCCGATTACCATTGGCCCCATCCACAAAACCAACCCAAGGGAAATCATTGTTATCCATAACTAGGTTGTGTCTCATAAGTGACAAAATGCCGATAATTAGACCAAATATGTTA
>JACFNL010000051.1 GCA_019454875.1 Candidatus Cloacimonadota bacterium
TTTAGCGACGAACAACCGCCAATTCCAACCGAAGTCGATGTGTTTTCTGGACTCAACGAGGCTTCAGAAACTCCTGCTACAGAGGGATTTGCTAGTACAAATCAGTCTCCAGATCAAAAAATTGCTCAGGCTATTAGTTATCAGGAATTAAATGAGTTTGATGCCGCTTTACAGCTCCTGAGGCCCTTGGTTTTAGAGGACTCATCCAATATGAAAGCCCGCTACTTTTTAGCCAAGCTTTACATTGCCATGATAAAACTGCCGCAATATCAGGCCAGAAAGGCCGATTTTGATCAGAATATTCGCAATCACCTAAACGCAGTGGCAAAAAGCGATGATCCTGAATGGTCTGGACATGCTGCCAATCTGTTTAAAGAATATACCATGGGCAGATACGATTCAGCCTTTGGTCGCCGTCTATCGCAAATGATTTCTGGGGCAGATTTTGATGGAAGCTGTGGCCTTGATGGCTTTGAAAATAGCCGTGGAGTGTGTTACGGCTGTGTTGGGGTGGCCTTAGAATCGGCAGTTTCTGGTAATCCCTTTTCCGGTGATACCAATAATCGCTTAAATCCCCCACCCTATTCGGCTAAGTTTTTTGCTACGGGCTGGAATCAAAAGGTTGATGGGCCTAAATTTGGCCTGAGTCGTATATTCTATTCAACCCGCGACTATGCCAAAGGTGTCAAAGCCGCCAATGAAGCCCCGATCGGCTCTGTGATTGTCTGGGATAAATGTGGCAGTTCAAGTCACGGACACATTGCCATTAAAACCTCCCAAACCAAGGCCTGTGCAGACTTTTGTGCTACAATCAATGATACCTGTGGTTCCATCTCATCTGATGGTCACCAACGAATCATTGGGGTCTTTTTACCTGTCAGTCCTCCGGCTCGGTAAGGCTCACTCCCTCCCGGTTTGAAAGAACCCCTGGAAAAGAGATCCCAAAAGTTTTCTCAAGATATTGAATCAGTTCCTGTAGTTTTTCTGGCTGGCTACTAATTTTTAAATTGGAGACAAGATCTTCAATTCCCTGGGTGTCTTCTGTGCTTAGGTCTTGATCCACGGACTGAAGATCTGATTGTTTCTTTAAAAGCAGACCAATTGTCTGCACCAGTTCCTGGGGTAGTCCTTGAGGCATAGCCAGACCTGAGTCTGGAGGGGATGGGTTTGTGGCTGGAAGAAACTTGGTAAAGGTCTGTTTAAATCCTTCCAGCTGATCTTTGATATTGGGGTTTTGATTCACAAATCCCTCAAATAGAGCAAAGCTGATACTTCCTTGAACAAACTGGCCTGGCAATAGATCCTTGAGTGAAAAAAGAAGTGAAAACACCAGAGTCAAAATCACAATATGAGAACAAAACCCAATAACTGCTCCAAGACCCATCACCATAAACCTGCCGGATGCTTTAGCCAATCCAGAGTCTAATTTTCGTCCCAGATAGGCAAAAACAGCAAAACTGACAAACATACCCAAAGGCCAGTAAACAAGATTGGATACCACCGGATCGCTATAGTCCGCAAGCAGTACCATAACCGGTGCGCGACAGACATAAAGTATCGGCAAAGTAACCATCATGGCCATTAGACCGGTAATCGTGGCAAAGGGCCCCCGTAGAGCACCAATCAACGCCCCTAAAAGCAAAAATCCAGCACTTATGGAGTCAAGCATTCTGAGACCATTTTGGCAAAAACCTGAATCTGGGCCTGCTCCCTCGGCCCCATAGCCAGAACGGCAGACCAGTTTGCCTCTCCTACACTTCCTGGAAGATTGATACGAATGGCTTCACCAGTAATATCCTGAAGGGGGATAATCACAAAACGGCTGGGAGACTGCAAAAGTTTTTTCAGACTGCCAATCCTTAAATCTTCAATGGTAAAATCTGTACCTGCCTTAATACCTAAATAAGTACCAAGCTCATACACCTGTTCTTCACTAAGAGATTCTAAAAATTCCATATAAGATTCAGAATCATGGGTAGAAGTACAGGCCAGAGACTGGACTGGAAACTTTTCACTGAAGCGGTATTTTTCACTCTTGTAGGGCCCCCAGCCAAACAAAAACACACGATATCCCGCAATATCAATGTCTTCCATCCATTTTTCCACATCCGGTGGAATATCCCCTAAATCTTCCCCAATGATCTCAATGCCAGTGGATTTTAAGGCATCAATAATGGCTTTTTTCGGTCCTGGAGTCCAATCCTTGACATCAATTGGTTTTTTTCCGTCTGGAATCTCCCAGTAAGAATACAGGCCACGAACATGATCAATCCTCATCAGATCAAAATATTCCTTAAGCCAGATCATTCTTTCTTTCCACCAGGAGTATTTATTTTTTTTCATTACATCCCAGTCATAAATGGGATTACCCCAGTCCTGCCCTTCTTTGGCATACAAATCTGGCGGTACACCTGCCCGTACACCTTTTTTGAAAATTTCCGGCCTAGACCAGTAATCCGCTGAGTTTTTAGATACATAAAGGGGCAGATCCCCCATAAAACGGATACCTTTTTCCGAGGCGTAGGACTTCAGATCCTGCCATTGCTCAAACAATACCCACTGTAAAAATGCAATGTATTCGACCAGATGAGCATTTTCTTCTCCCCATTTGCTGGCCGATTTGGGATTCTGATGCTCCGTGGGCCAGTCCCACCAGGCCTTATGATGATGTTCAGCCAGGGCATGAAAAAGGGAATAGTCCTTAAGCCAGGATTTCTGATTGCGGACAAACTGGGAAAATCTCTGCTTTTCTGTGGGGGTGGCATGTTTGGTAAAGTGCGCATAGGCTTCACGGAAGGCCTGATATTTAACAGAATAGGCCCCTTCGTAATTGACCCGAGTTGTTGGTTCCAGTGCCTTAGGCATTTCCTGCACATACCTTAGACGACGAAGGGAAATATACAAGGGGTGCAGGGCAAAGCCGGAAATACTGGAATACGGGCTGGTTTCTGAGCCCATCAAAGCGTTCATTGGCAAAAGCTGAATGATTCCGATTCCGGTATGATCCAGGGTATCTACTAGTCTGTACAAAGAGTCAAGATCCCCTATCCCGAAATCACCTTTTAATGAAAACAGAGGAACCATTACCCCGACCTGTTTTTTCATATATCCTCCCAATCGGGCAGGATTTTATCAGATTAGGGAATCGATACGATAGCCTCGGACATCATTTGAAGCGTTTTTAAATTCGATGGAGGATGGTGGGGCGGGAATTTTCGTCTGCAGGTTTTCTTTATGCTCCCGTGCAACCAGATCATAATATTGAGAACGCACACGAATCACTTCCATCACGGCATCCATAACCTTTGCGATAGCCATTATCCCTCCTTTCTTCAATAGATCTATCGGCCAAAAAATGCAGATATCGCAGAAGTTTGTCATAATTAATCATACAAAAAACTTGATTATTGTAATCTTTTTGTTAAACTTCTCAATCATGTTCAGTAAAATTATTGATTCAACCACCTGCCATCAGATTAAACTGAGACACTACAGCATGCCATTTAACCAGTCCTGGCTATTGCCCGTGGATTTGCAGCCAACCAATTTGGCTATCAGGTGGAATCATGAGCAGAATGCCAACTTTCGATACAGGATGTCCTTTGAAATACCCACTCGCCTTTGTAAACCCTCTAAAGGGTTACTTGGAAGTCGAACAGATAGAGCCTGAATTAGGCAGACGACTACAAATCGTCGAATCCGACGAGCTTGATCTCATCAAAGACTCACATACCGTAGTTTGCCACTCTTTCAGTTGTATTCCGGTGGCACTTGCCTGTCTGTCCCAGACAATTCGACCAAAAATAGTATTGTGGCTTGAGCCGGAAAATCTTTTGTACAACCCTCATCTGGTGGAAGAAACGCTTAAAGATAGTGATAGGCAGTTAATAACCAGGATGCGTCAATCCATAAACAAGGTTAGCCAAGAGCCCCAGCTGCGGGCCCGATGGTTTGACAGACTGGAATCCAATCTTACTCATTTTCGCGAGTGTCTAAAAACTCATCAGGTGGCCTTAAGCCGCCCTCATTTTACCTCTGAACTCGCATCCATGGACACAAAGCTAGTTCTTGGCCTATCCGATTATTCACAATCCCCTAAATGGTGTGAAAAAAGATTCCATGAATTTGGTCTTGCCAACTTTGCCTCCATTCGTTGGGTGACTCTGAGAAATTGCGGATTTTTCAGCTTTGAAGAACAAAGAGGCTTGCCTTTGTTAAGCGCACTGGCTCAAATAGTGTTATGGACAGAGTCGTGATATCAGGATAGAATTACAGACCTGATGCAAACCAACACCATCCTTCATAAGTGTTTTGGAATTTTAAGCACAGATCCAGGTCTGGCAGTTTCCCTGCAAAGCCATTTGGCAGTCATGGAAGATACTACCTTTACCTGCCAGTTCTGTGATGAGCCGGAAAAGGCTGTTGAATTTCTAAACTATGAACTTCCCGATATCGTGATTGTGGATTTGGAGCACCCGATCCGGGATCTTGATAAAATCCAAAGACTTATCAAAGAAGACCCCTGGCTCACTGGCATCAGTGTGATCGGACTTTACAGTTCCGGTTCTGTTGATTTTTTTCAGGAAGTGACCCGCTGGAATCTGGCTGCCCTGGTCATGAAAAATGAGGCTGAGTCCATCCGCAAGGTTCTGCAGGCCGTAATGCGATCGCGCAGTATGCTGGTTGACTCAACATCCCTGTATACTTTTCGGGATAATCCGACCGGGGAAATATACATTCAGAACAACATCGCTCAGGCTGAACAGCTTGCCAACCAGATATCCTCATTTCTTTACGAATCCAACCGCATTGATAAAAACAAGTACTATTCTATCAATATGGGGCTTTCCGAGCTTTTAATCAATGCAATAGAACATGGAAACTGTGAGATTTCCTTTTCAGATAAATCCGCCCTTTTAGAACAGGGTATCAATATGGTGGATCATGTAAAAAAACTGGCCCAATCCGATGCCTTCAAAGATAGAACTGTAAAACTCAGATACGAGATTCACGAGGATAAATCCCTTTGGGAGATCACGGATATGGGTTCAGGCTTTGATGTCTCCAAATACACTATCATGGATCAGAACCGTCTGTTTTTATCTCATGGCCGTGGCATCATGATGGCTAAAAACAGTTCTGATGAGCTTTATTACAATGAAAAGGGAAACCAGGTAACCTTGGTGTGTTACCACAATCACAGCCTGGAGTACAGAATTCCTCTGGGATTTCGTGATGAAGAAAGGGTAACTTTTGAGCCTGGTGATTTTGTATTTCGGGAGGGTGAGGAAAGTACAAATCTTTATTACATCCTGACTGGAGAGTTTAAGGTTTTGGTAAAAGGAAAAATTGTTGGCTCCTTAAGTTCTACGGACATGTTTATGGGAGAAATGTCCTTTCTTTTAAACAATCGCAGATCCGCAAGTGTTATCGCCGCATCCTCAGCCCAGCTTCTTAAAATCTCAAAAAAATCCTTTATTGGAATTATTAAAAAATACCCCAATTACATGATTCTGCTATCCAGACTTCTGGCCATGAGACTATCCCGGGTCAATTCCTTAGGAACCCCTCAATCTATTTAAACCCTAGCGTTTTCGGCTAGCCTCATAGGCGCGAATCCACCGTTCTTTTCTTTGACCTGACAGCCGCATATCAGCCCGGGCAATTGCCACTTCATGTGGGCTTAAATTCTGCTCTTTGGCGACTTTCAAAATATCTTCCAAGGTCGAATCAATCAGGGTATCTATCCTGATTTTGACAGCTTTTTCGTCATATTGCTCCCTGTAAAATGGCTTTCCGTTTTCATCACAACGAACCTCGGCCGAGGCATTAATCAGTCCCCCGCAGTTGGCCAGAATATCAGGGATATATAAAATCCCCCGATCCTGAAGTAAAATTGCATCCTTATCCGTATTTAGCTGATGGTTTGCCGTTCCACAGATAATCTTGCACTGAAAGTCCTTGATGCGTTTATCTGATAACATCTGTCCCATGGCACAGGGGGCTAAAATGTCACAGGGAAACTTGTGAATGCCTGCTACCTGTTCGGCATTTCTAGCCAATATTCGGACTGGATAAAGCTCTTCCATAATCTGGCAGGTACTTTCATCCACATCAGCTCCATAAATTTCTGCCCCGGCTTTGGTGAGATAATCCACTAAGGCAAGACCAGTCCTGCCTAATCCAATGATGAGCACTCTTACCCCGGATAACGAATCTCTGCCATCGAGAAACTTCAGGGCCTTTAGCATGGAGCGGTAGGCACTGTAGGCCGCAAATGAAGATGGATCTCCTGAACCATGCATACTACCCGGTTCTTCCAGTCCATTTTCCACTCGAACAAAATGGCGAAAAGAAGTATTACAGATCACATGCTGGGTTTTTCTTTGCACTATATGCATGGTGTCCAAATGGGTATGCATATCTGGAGCCCCGATAATTTTTCCATCATATTCATCAATAATGGTACCAATATGCTCAAGAACCGGAAAAATACTGGCCAGGTTACTGCCAAAGTCCTGAGGACGATCCCAGTCAATTACAAAATGTCCTCCACCAAGATTCAGACCAGCAATGGATGCTTTCCTGGCCACGGAGCGGGATATCATCAAAACATCTTCCACCATATCCTCTTCCGTGTCATAAGAATTTACTCGAATCCCACAGACTGCTGGCCCAAGATCACGGGAACAAATAGCCAGCATCCCACAAAACGGTGCCTTGAAATTGGCAATTGGCTCACAATATATGACAAACTCCTCATGTCCCATTTGGGCCAGAAGCAGATCGGTTAACAATAAAAACCCGTAAAGCGGATTTCCATCCAGTGGCAGCCTCTCCCAGGTCTTACTTCCGATACGAAGCATTAAAGCCGTGGATTGAGCAATTTTAATTCTTCCAATTCCCTGATGATGCATATACTGATAGACACTAGCTCTCATAAGGCCCCACTTCCATTACGACGGTAATTGTCCGTCTCCTGCTCGAGACGAGCCAGAAACTGATGCAAACACTCTCTTACCACTTCTCTTAATGCTCTGGTAGAAAACAGCTTTTTGTTGGGAGTGAAACTGTATTGTTCCAGAATTTCCCGAATAGACACGGTTTTAGCAACTATCTGAAAGGCTTTCCCAATCTCATATTCTATATGCATATAGAAGAGAATGTGAATCCCTTCCCGTGAATGAATGCATAAGTTTACCAGTCGATTTCTTGGAACCCTGGAATGTAAAAATGCCTGATTGGGAGACTGAACAGTCAAAACCCATTCTGACAACCAAAGTACATCCTGTACTGATAGCTCCTGTGCCTTGCTTAACATCTGCAAATGGGCCAGAGCAGTCCCAAACCTTGGTTTCGCAAAATCGGTCCGTTCTGTGTGATACCGAAGTTCTTTATCCACAACCCTAAGTTCCCTGATTATTTCTTCAAGCTCCAAAGACATCTGTCGGCTTAAAGAAACAGCCTGCCTTCTGGCACCACCCCCGCCATCTACAAGTTCGCTGGCATCTTCTTCACTCTCAAAAGCTTCAGCCTCGCCTGTCCCAGGGGAATTCTGATTTTCTCCCTTCCACTCAGCTAAAAGTTCAATCAGACCTAGCCTCAGATTTTCATCAATCTGCAACTGGGCTGCCTGCATCAGTTTAAAGAACCGATCTACCTGATTCTGGTTTAAAGCAGGTACTTCCTGATGTCTCTGTTTTAACAGGAACAGACAGAGGATCAGAAGACAAAGGGGGGCCTGATCCCCAAAATATCCGGAATTGGAAGTCACCATAAGCTGCTGGGCAATGCCTTCCAGTACCGTCAGACCCATGCTCTTTTCTTCATATTCCTGAAATGATTTCAACAGGCGAATTTCGACAAGAGCCGGCCTCCGGGATTGTTCTGATGAGTCCCGAATTCCAAAATACAGCATCCTGGATTCCAGGCAGCGGGAAATTGACTGACAAAGAATCACATATTTGGGTTCATCGGAAGATTCAAAATTTAAAACCTCACGCATACAGAACCACAAAGGCAGCCATTCAAAAATCTTATCCGGGCTAACCCCGTTTAAATTAACATCGGTAAACCAGTTTTCCCCGGCCGAGACAGGAAGATTCCACTGTCTGAGACGGGCGATCGAAACCAGAGTCCTGCTCATATTCATTGATTCCATGCTTTGCATCATCTCATGATAAGATATGGATTAGCTAATGAGCCAACTTTATGGGATTGTTACCAGCCGACATGGCGGATTTTATTCTGTACTGGTAGAAAATGAAACCGGTGCCCTGCCCTGCCGCACCCGTGGCAACCTGCGCCAGCAGGACACAAGAGATCTGGTTGTAGTCGGAGATCGTGTCCTGATTGAAAAAATTCATCCTGAAGAAGGACGGATTCTTGAAATCATGCCCAGAAACTCCGTACTCAGAAGAGCCAAGGGATATTCGGAAAAATTATCTGGCCGTGAAAAACGCGAGGGCCAGATCCTCATATCCAATCTGAATCAGGTTCTTATACTTCTGCCTGTCAGGGAACCTGATTTTCATCCCCTGCAGCTGGATCGGTTTTTGGTAATGGTGGAGGCTATGGATTTAAATGCCGTGGTGCTGATTGGAAAATACGATCTTTTAGAGAACCACGAGGAGATTGAGTATCAAATCCAGGCCTATCGTAATGCTGGATATCAGGTAATCCCCCTTTCTATAAAAACATCCCAGGGAATAGAAGAGATCAGGGAGTGCCTGAAGGACAAAATTTCATTTTTGATGGGCCCATCAGGTTCTGGTAAGTCATCCCTCATGAATGTGCTGTTGCCTAATCTGGATTTGAACATTGGCGAATGGTCTTCCCGCTGTAAAACCGGACCACAAACCACAACCCATACTTCCCTGCATCTGGTGGGGCCCAATAGTTTTGTGGCCGACACCGCTGGATTTTCCCAGATTTTTTTGTTTCATATTGCCAAGGAAGAACTGAGATTTTATTACCCAGAAATTTTTCAATGCTTAAAAAATGACCCCTGCCACTATCATAACTGTCTGCATCGTGAAGGCGAGCAAGGTTGTTCACTTCCTAGGGCAGTTGATTCCGGCCTTGTTTCCCTTCCAAGACTAAATAGATATCGTAGATTGCTTGAGGAGTGTAAATTGTAATGTGGTTTTTACTATTTTTAATAGTCTTTAGAAGCTTTGCCTGTACACCGTTTCTGGATTCCTCCCTGTATCAGAACGGGGATATCCTGCTTCAGGATTTGCGGGGCAGTTTTGGTGAGAGTGTGGAAAATACCACAGGATCGGCATTTTCCCATGTTGGACTGGTACGGGTCGATGCGCAACAAAAAATCTGGATCGTAGAAGCCACGACTCCATTCGTCAAGGAGACTCCCTTGGCAACATACCTCAGGCGGACCCGTTCCAAAGCCGCCCTGGTACGGATAAAAGATCTCCAAAAACAGGATGCCATAACCTCGGTGAATAGAGCCATGACCCATCTAGGCAAACCTTATGACAGGCATTTTGTCTTGAACGAAACCTCTGCACTTTATTGTTCTGAGCTTATATACGATGCTTATTCTCACGGTGCTGGTTTGTATGTTTTCCCTGTGCAGCCTATGGATTTTTCGGAGAATCTGGAGTATTGGCAAAAATGGTTTGGTGATCATCCCATCCCTCAGGGGGAATTAGGTTTATCCCCTCAAAACACCTATGATTTTCCCCGTGCCAAAGTTATTCTGGAGGGTGAATGCCATCATCTAAGGCAGGCACTGTTTCAGACCCTTTACACAAACTGAAATTTGCAGATCCACAGTTGAATTTGTATCATGTCAAAAAATTTTGGGGGCAACCATGCGTGAAGTTGTTATTGTTTCAGCCTGTAGAACAGCACTAGGTAAATTTATGGGTACTCTGGCTCCTCTAAGAGCCTCAGAACTTGGAGCAAAAGTCATTGAAGAGTCCTTAAAACGGGCAGGAATTCCCAATGACTCAATAGATGAAGTCATTATGGGCACTGTCCTTCAGGCAGGGCAAGGCCAGAATCCAGCCCGGCAGGCCGCAATTTACGCAGGAATTCCCAACACAGTCGGTTCGGTCACTATCAATAAGGTCTGTGGATCCGGTCTGAAAGCTGTCATGATGGGTGCTCAGGCTATCAAGGCCGGAGATGCTCATGTAATTATGGCTGGTGGGATGGAAAGCATGAGCAATGCCCCCTACCTTCTCAGACAGGCCCGGGGAGGATTCCGCATGGGCCATGTTCAGACTGAAGACTGTATGGTCAGTGATGGCCTGTGGGATATCTATAACAACTATCACATGGGAAACACTGCGGAGCTAGTTGCCAAGGAGTATCAAATCAGTCGTGAAGAACAGGACAGATACGCCCTGAACTCTCAGAAAAAAGCCTATATGGCCCAGTCAGAAGGTCTTTTTAAAGATGAGATTGTAAAAGTGGATATCGCCACCCGCAAGGAGTCCATTGAATTTTTATCTGATGAAGGAATCCGCCCTGAAACAAGTATGGAAAGTCTTTCCAGGTTAAAACCTGCCTTTCAAAAGGACGGCTCTGTAACGGCTGGAAATGCATCGACCATCAATGATGGGGCATCGGCTCTGCTTCTTTGCAGTAGAGAATATGCCAAGGCCCACGGACTAACAGTTCTGGCTTCCATTAAAGCCTATTCAACAGGTGGTATGGCTCCAGAGTGGGTCATGATGGCCCCGGTAGTTGCCATTGAAAAACTTCTTAAAAGTGCAGGGCTTAATGTATCCGATATTGACCTTTTTGAAATCAATGAGGCCTTTGCAGTAGCCTCTGTGGCCATTACCCGCAAACTGAACCTACCTGAAGAAAAAGTGAATGTTCATGGGGGCGCAATTGCTCTTGGACATCCTATTGGGGCCAGTGGAGCTCGGGTACTCACAACCCTTCTGTATGCTCTTAAAAGACACAATAAACACAAAGGATTAGCCGGACTCTGCCTGGGTGGCGGCAATGCAGTAGCCATGATTGTTGAAAGGGAAGCATAATGAAAATCGCAAAAGTTGGAGTTTTAGGTGCTGGTCAGATGGGCAATGGAATTGCCCAGGTATTTGCTGTTGCCGGTTTTAATATCACCATGAGGGATCTGAGTTCAGAAGCTTTGGATAAAGGTCTCAATACGATTAAAAAGTCCCTGGGAAAACTTCTTGAGAAAGCTAAACTGTCCCCGGAGCAGCACAATCAGGCTCTTGCTAACATCAAAACCACTACCGCACTGACTGACTTGCAGGACTGCGATTTAATCATAGAGGCAGTGACTGAAAATCCAGATTTAAAAATTAAGGTATTTCAGGAAATTGATGCCACTGTAAAACCTGAGGCCATATTAGCCACCAATACATCATCCATTAGTATTACCCAGATTGCAGCCGCCACAAAACGACCATCTCAGGTTATTGGTATGCATTTTATGAACCCGGTGCCTTTGATGCAGCTTGTGGAAGTGATTCGTGCCATTCAGACTGCAGATGAGGTTTATATGGCTGTGGAGGATGCGGCCAAGGCCGTTGGCAAAACCCCGGTTGAGGTAAATGACTATCCAGGCTTTGTGGCAAACCGAATATTGATGCCCATGATCAATGAAGCCATTTATTGTCTGATGGAAGGTGTGGCCAGCAAAGAAGCAATTGATACAGTTATGAAGCTTGGAATGAATCACCCGATGGGGCCTTTGACCCTGGCTGATTTGATTGGGCTTGACACCTGTCTTGCCATCATGGAAGTGCTGCATCGTGATCTGGGAGACAGCAAATACCGACCCTGCCCCCTTCTAAAAAAGATGGTTCTGGCAGGATGGCTGGGACGCAAGTCAGGCCGAGGCTTTTATAGTTACTGATGTTCCATAAGGTCACCGAAGAAATCGACATCTCCCGCAATGATCCACTGACTCTTGATGGGGAGCTGGAGGACGAGAAACAATTCAATTTTATAACCCTTCTGATGTATTTTGTCAGCGGTGCCTTTGCCTGGCTCGAGGATAAGTTGTTCCCAGAAACTGGCAATGAGGCAATTAATGGAACTTTTTTGTTCTTTTTGGCCATTGCTGTATTTCTGACAATAGCCAGGGCGAGTGTAAACTACTACATAGAGTTACACTTCAGTAAAAATCAGATAAAAAAAATCAGGGCCATTTTTTTTCATTATTTTCAGGAAACAGACATTGCAACCATCGACCAAATCAAGTGTCTGGAGATGAAAAGGACCCTTTGTCACAACAAACATACCACCTGGTATGAATGGGAAATGGCCATGAGGATGTCAACAGATCAAATCTATTGTATTGGCCCATCGGTTAACACCCACAACCTGATTCGGGAATACAAAAAACTTCAGGCTCTGGCAAACCGCCTGAATCTGGAAATTCTGCCAGTTTTAGACTCCAAGGGTATTGAACGACAGGATTTACAAGCTCTTGAAGAAGCCGTGAGTACGGATCTGATGCGATTTATTAACAATGAGGTCCAGTGGGCCAGAATTCTGGTACCCATTGGACTAGCTTTAGTGCTTTTTATCCCGTTTATGCTTATGCTTTATTCTTTACGCTGAAAAAATTATGAAAAAACCAAATCCAAGTACCTCCTGGGAAAAATCTTCCTCATGGTACGATAAAACCGTCGGAGACAAAGGTCATCACTACCATCAGAATGTGATCCTGCCTAAACTGCTTGAGAAAATGAATCTTGGTCGTGAACCAGGCCCGTCCGTTCTTGATCTGGGCTGTGGTCAGGGTATTCTGGCCCGCTCCATTCCTAAGGCCAGCAATTACACAGGCATTGATCTGTCCCCAAGTCTGATTCAGCAGGCAAAACGCAATACAGTTGGTAAGTTCAGGGAGTTTTTAGTCGCAGATGCCACTAAACCCCTGCCCGTAGATCAAAAATTTACCCACGCTGTAATGCTTCTTTCCTTGCAGAATATGGAATATCAACAAAGAGCCATTCGCAATTTAGGCAACTGTCTTTTGCCCGGGGGAGAGGTGTTTCTGGTGCTAAACCATCCCTGTTTCAGAATCCCAAGACAATCGAGCTGGGAAACTGATCCACAGAATTCACTCAGGTACAGACGAATCAACCGCTACAAAAGCCCCATGAGGATCCCGATTCAGACCCATCCCGGCCAGGGAGAAGATTCCCCGTCTACCTGGAGTTTTCATCATCCAATTGAAGACTATATTAAATGGCTGGTTGCTGCCGGATGCCTAATCAGTGATTGTGAAGAATGGGTATCAGACAAGTCTTCTGGCTCAGGTGGAAAAACCGTAAAGATGGAAAATATGAGTCGTGAAGAGTTCCCCCTGTTTCTATTTTTACAAGCAAAAAAAATTGAGGTTCATCATGCTTAAACCCCAATCTCCAATTTATGGACTGAGTGAAGATAAGGAAACCATTACCCTCAAACGCTTCTCCAAACCCCAATGGCCTACAATTTCAGACAGAACAAAAGGATCCATTGTGGCATTTTTAGATGTCGAAACCACAGGTCTTAATCATCAGAATGACAAAATCATAGAGATTGCTCTGGTTCGATTTATCTGTGATGCTGAGGGGAGTGTTCTTGGCATACTGGACGAATACTCAGGGCTGGAAGACCCCAAATTTCCTCTGCCTGAGATTATCACTCAAATCACAGGCATCACTGATGAAATGCTCTGTGATCAGAGTGTAGACTGGAAACACCTTAATACTATGCTTTCGGAATGTAGCCTGATACTGGCCCACAATGCGGCTTTTGACAGGCCTTTTGTGGATAGGGTATGTAAGGCATCACAACAGACCCTCTGGGGATGCAGCATGAGTCAAATCGCCTGGTCTGACTATGGGCACCGCTCTAAAAGTCTGGAACACTTAGCCAGGGATCATGGTTTTTTTTATACGGCCCATCGCGCCCTGATGGATGTTTATGCCGCCATTAAACTTCTTCAGTTTCCTTCCCCTATGGGATACAAAACCCATTTGCAGGAAATTCTTATCCGCGCTCCCAAAGGTGACTGTCTGATTAAAGCAAGGGGAGCTGCCTTTGATAAAAAGGAACTGTTAAAATCGCAGTTCTTTCGCTGGAACCCCGATGAAAGAGTCTGGTTTAAACATCTGCCTTCCGAGGATGCGGACTCAATGTTACTTTGGATGAAAGAAAACATATATATCTCAGGGCCCATGGAACCTGAAGTGATTGTTCTTGATGCCAAACACAGGTTTCAAGCCCAACCGGGACTATAACTGAACCACCTGCCACCATTGACGATCAGAATTTAAACCCTCATGTTCAAATGGCAGCAGTTCAAACTGTTCATGAATAGTTTCATAAACAGAATCGCTCAGTAAAATTGGAATATGCCGGGCATATTTACTCAAAGATTCCAGTTTTTCAGCTTCCGATACACTGTCTCCTGCCAGAAAAAATTCAAACTTGTTTTTACCCTTAATGACATGAAAATGAACCAAACCCATGGAAATACCGATTCCAATGTGGATTGTGAACCTTCCCTGCGTCTCTCTTTGAGAGTTTAAGATATCAAGGCGGCGCAACACCTCGGTAGCAATGGCTAATGAATGCAGGGCTGGATAAGCAACCGACCCTTCCCTGAGCACAACCCTAATAGCATCCCCAATAAAACGATCTACTAAACCACCATAACGATTCACAGCCTGCTGCCATATCTCAAAATACTCATTGAGCATCAAAACAACTTCCTCAGGAGCATTGTTTTCACATAGGGTAGTAAAGGAACGAATATCAGAGAACATAACAACAGCCTGACCGCTTAATCCTTCCGGTTTTAAGGCAGCATCCTTAAGCACATCCAAAAGACCCTGGGAAACAAAAGGAAGCATCCTTTGCCTATGCTGCATTTCCTGGGCTAACTGATTAAACTCGCTACAGACCTGTGACAATTCATCTCCATTTGGGATTGGAAGCTCTATATCAAAACTGCCATCCCGTAATCGTCTGATTCCGTTTTCAAGTGTCCTGACAGGCTTCAAAAATACTTTTGTCAACCAATACAAAAGCAGTGAAGAGAACAAGACAAACAGAAACCAATAGCCTAAAACCTGTTTACGATACAGATTTTCTTCAGCCAGGACTACCTTCTGATCTTCAAAATAAAAATAATACACACCATCAATTACCTGGCTAGGTATAAGCATGGCATACCCTTCAATTCCCTTATGATTCACAGCTATCAGTTCGTTTAGTCTTCCAGCTAACTGAATATAAAGTGAGGCAAAGTCTCTTTGAATCATAGTGGCCTGTCCATAGTTATACCAGATGGTATCCTCGTGCAAAGACATGGCCGTAAAATACAGGGGCAATGCGCTTTCGGGCTTGGTTATCGGCCACCTCTTAAGAAACTCTCTTTGCAGGCCTTTGCCGGGAGCAATGCCTAAAACGACCTCAAATGAATCTTTTTCACCCTGATAATTGTGATAACCAAAAACCCCATCCTTCAAAATGGCAAATTTTGTAACTTTTTGAAAATACTCCCGGTTTTTAAAGATGGTCCATCGGTTAACTTCTTCGACTGGAATCGCCAATATGCTATTTCCCATAGGGTTTTGATACCTTCTTTTTATCGAATCTTTAATAGCTTGCAATTCTGGATTTGCGTGAAGCATAAGATTGGGCAAGGAATCGGCTACAATATGCTGAAACAAATCCTGGTTTGGTGGTGGAACCAAACGGATCCCATCCTGATTTAGACGGGCAAAGGCCATAACAAAATCCCCAGGAATTCGCTCAAGCTGCTGCAACTGACCTTTAAAAAAAAGTTCGTTTAATTCCTTGGCAATCAAACCAGGAAATTCAGCATACTCCATCTCCAGTTGACGGGTAATTGTTTGCTGAACCAAAGCTCTTTGCCGCAATACATGCAGTCTGGCTTCCGTTCCAATCTCTATATAAACATAGGAACCCAAAAGCACAAACCCATAAAACAAAGACATCAGCATCAAAAGGCGGAATTCAAACCTGGTGTTCAAAAGAAAAAATCCCCCGTGATAAAGAAGGAACAGAAGCAGAACAAAAAACAACAAATGCAGAATACCTAGTGAACCCAGAAATGGCATAAATCCTAAAACAGGTTTTTTGAATTTGATTTCATTGGAAAAATCAAGGTCTGGGTATGTCAATCCAAATGAAAGGCGACTGATTGTTTCTAAATCCTCATCCTCAATAGTTTGTAAATCCCAAAGTAAAATCCAGTTATAATCCTCGGTACTGTTAGCATACTGCAGAAAGTATTCTCCCCTGAGATTGTACGAGGTAAACCGCCCCTTAAGACTGAGAAATTCCTCATAAGTAACTGGATAGGAGTACAAAAAATTGGCCTTGGTTTTAAATACATCCCCCCCCTGATGCCAACCAATAAAAAACTGTCTGGCCCAGTCCTTACCTAGCAGGGAATCCAGCCCGTTTGAATTCTGAAAAATGATTCTTCCCTTGCGAGCCACAAAAATATGCAATGACTTTACAAACAACAAATCCAGTTCCTGAAGAGCCAAACGGGGATTTTCAAGATGAAGGGACTCGCGAATCTGTACCACTAGTGGCCAGGCCAGGGTCTGAATGGCATTTAATCTCGTATCTGTATTTACAAAAGTACCCTTAAGTCTAAGACTCTGTTCCGTTCTGGACATCTGGTACAAAACCTCAGAAACTTTTTGGGCTCTTGCCTGCGACTCTCTCCAGTATGTGAAATGATAAACAATTGCCAGGACAAGGAGATAGACACATACCATTAAAAGTACAAAAATGACCTGGAGGCTATAAAATCCTGACTGTTTAATCCAGGACTTCACAAACTCTCACATCCTGAACAAATCCCCGAATTTTTAACTCTTCCATTACCCGTATGGAGCTATCACACAATCCAAAATCACGGGAATACTCAGCCAATGTAAAAATTCTGGTTCCCTCATGATTTGAAGCCAGAGCCTGAAGCCGGGCCGCTAGATTCACAGTACTTCCGATAGCGGTAAAATCCTTACGGCCTTCACTGCCAACATGACCGGTGATCACTTCACCCCAGGCAACACCAATACCATACCCCTTATGTTGCAGGGTTCGTTTCAACTCTCTAGCACATTCCAAAGCATTGGTTTTTAACTCCGCTCCCGGAAAAATTACCATAAATGAGGAACCGGTAAATTTGTCCAGAAATCCCTGGTGTTTATGCACTGTTTCATCCAGAAGGTTTAAAAGATATTCCATATCCCCCTGTTCCTTATTCGTGCTCAAAAACAGCACACTAGCTTCCTGTCGGATGGATTGTGCTTTCTGACTCTTTAGTGAACTGACAGCCATAGAATTTAACAGAAGTCCAATCAGCTCCTTTTCTCCAAGTTTTTCAATGAAGCTGTTAAACCCGTCCGTCAGACGGGCAAACTGATCCCCTCCACTGCTAACAATCACAAAGTTAAGTTCACCTTTACGAATGCGAATCAAACCATCAAGCAGTTGCCTAGCGGAAAACTCCACCCTGCCAGTAATTAGAACCGAGATCAGAAATAAGCCACACAACAGGGACAGAAGCCATAAGTAGACCCGGTTTCCATAGGTTTGTGCATTTACAAACACCGAGGAGGCATCCCGTCTTAATACCAGAGTATAACTCTCAAACAGATCAAGTCTGGTACGATAGTAGAGTACAGGATGGTTGTTTTCCCAGATCAGGCTGAAGGTCGGTACGGAAACACTCTGATTTAAGGCTGCCTGACGGCTCATCTCAGATATGACCCCATTTTCCAGAGGAAAATTTGGCATTCCTAGCCTGGCCTGAACCCAGGCATTGGTTATCCTGTCAGGATATCTTTTGCGCATATGATCAAAAAAAGCCCGGATGTAGTTTCTCTCCCGAACCTCTCCAAGTATGGTCCAGTTTTGGCCTTTATGCTCAAACCAGTACCAGAAGTTCAGACCTCGGGAAGCAAGATATTTGGAATCGCTAGGAAAAAGAGAGTACAGTTTGGCAGGATTATTCATAAATCCATCCAGAACCCGGGTATCCTGGATTGCCTTGGATACCAGTTCACGAAGGTCTGAATACACTCCAGCATTGGTTTCGGCCTCAGCTGGACTCAGCCCCCTTGATCCTCTGGCCACCTCAAGACGAATGGATCGTTGAAACAAAGAGGCAAGCATGCGGTTTAAAAAACAGTCTCCCTCATCCAGACAAAATGTGGTGTCTGAATTAGAGATGGTGTAGCGGATGTCTCGAGTAAAATAAGTACCTACAAGCAGATACTCCATTGGATGCTGATTTCTTGAAAGCTGGGTGTACAGGTGTGAAGGAATCCCCAATTGTGTGAAAATATCGCGGATTAGTTGATGATATACCGGGGTTTTCTCAAACTTTCTATAATCTTCCAGTGAGAAGCCAGCCTCGGATATCGTATCAATGTTTTGTTTACATTCCCTAATAAACCGTTCAATCTCCTGAAAAAACAATTCATCCATGGTCATACGATGGCTATTCCACCAGTCTGATTCCTGAATTAACTCCTGCTCCAGTCCGCTGATTTCCAGTTTTTCAATTTCAGTTCTATCAAAAGACCGAAACATTCCCCAAATCAAACCTATAGTAGGCAGGATTAGACAGAACTGTACCTTCATTCCAATTCTTCGCTTCCAAAGAATCAGGATACGAGCCAAAAAAAGGAAAAGTATCGTGCCCAATAAAATCAGACTGTATCCCTGATCCATAAGGGATGGCCACATTGCTCTTCCTGTATCAAAAACAACAGCAGGTTTCTCTTTGACAGGATTGAGCCATTCAAAACCCAAAAATCTTACCCCGGGCTGGTTCAGGAATTTCTCAGTCCGATATTCTATGGGTATAGACTCTATAAATGAAGTTGAGGGACTAAACAAAAAAATCCATTTTGCATTCTCAGGACGGGCCAGTTCTGGAAGCCATACATCTACTTCCACAATCTGATTTTTTGTAAGTGAGGCCACTGAAAAACGATGCAGACTAAACAGTCCGGGAAGATAGTGTGAGGAATACAGAATTGCTAATTCCCCTTCTGAAAAATCCTCTTCCAAAAAGAGTTTTAACCGAATTCCATACAATTGGTCTCTGTCAAATCTTCTGTCCGTATTTACCCAGATGGAACCGGGATGCCTTTTTAAATCAAGGCAAGGACTACCCAAACAATCCTGGATACTGTCCTTGTTTATCAAACTTTCTGAGAGTATCCGGGTATCCTGATCTATAAACACCCCGGATACAGGCACAAGACCAGTAGGAACCACTACAATTTTTTGACTGGATTCAGAAATCAGAACAAAACAAAAACAAAGGCAAGCCCTAAAAAAAGTACTACCGTCTAATTTTTTTGCCAGTTGTTTTATAAACATGAGCAAGCACCTTGGCCACTGCACTAAACAGGGACTCTGGAATAATCTGATCCACCTGCACATTGGCATACAGGGTCCTGGCCAGCTCCTTGTCCTCATACATATATACCCCTGATTCTTTGGCAATCTCCTTGATTTTTAAGGCCACAAGATCCTGACCCTTTGCCAGAACTACCGGGGCCTTATCTCCCTCTTTAAAGCGTAAGGCTACAGCAAAGTGAGTAGGATTGGTTATCACAACATCGGCCTTAGGGACATTGCCCATCATCTGCTTTTGGGCCAGTTCCTTCTGCTTCTGGCGAATTTTTGCCTTAATCATCGGATCTCCATCCGACTGCTTGCGCTCCTGTTTCACCTCTTCTTTGGTCATCTTCAGATCCTGGTGCCGTTTGTAGCGAAGCCAGGTCAAATCTGCCAGACCATATATAATTAACACTATAGCAATCTGAATGATCAGTTTGACGATAAGCCAGCTTATGTATTCAAGGCTCTGGCCTAGAGTGTATTCATACATAGTGCAGATTCTTGGGTATTCCGCAACAATCAGTGAGTACGGAAAATAGGCCAGAATCACAAGTTTACACAGGGATTTGATCAGTTCTGCCACAGCTTCTTTTCCGAAGATCTTTTTCATCCCCGTGATGGGATTAAAACGGTTGATATCTGGCTGCATCGGTTGCAGGGAAAAATGAAACCCGCCTATCTGCCACTGAAAAACAACAATTGTTGATAAAATTACCGTTCCGAACAGAGGAAGCATAAACCAGGTGTAATGTAAAAGCAGATCCACGAACAGGGTCCACATATCCTGATGAGTCATTTCCTCAATAGAAAACTTCAATAGGGACAGTTTGAACATATCTGAAGTAATTTTATAAAGATATTCAAGCATCAGGTATAAAACCAGGGTGGTTACCAGAAGAATAAAAGCCGTGGATAAATCCTGACTTTTGGCAATATTGCCCTTTTCTCGGGCATCGTTTTCCCTTTTACTGGTGGGCTCTTCGGTCTTCTCTGCCCCAGATTCCGACTCGGCAAACTGCAATGGATCCCAGTCAAGCGAACAAAGCTCAACCTCCCGTTGAATCCATAAATGCAAATTCATGGTAAAAACAACCTCAGAACCGGCTCAATGTCCGAAAAACCCTTGTGAAACAGCCTTTGAATTGCCAGAGATAAAAAACTTAATGTAATTGTGTATGTCACCATACCAACCACAATCTGCAATGGTATTCCAATCATAAAAATATTCAGTTTAGGGAGGGTTCTGGTGAGCACACCAAGAGCAAAATTAATCAGAATCAACACAGTCAACATAGGGATTGATATCTGCAAAGATACTAAAAACAGTTCATAAAATTTTTGGGTAAACCAGGTGATGCCTGCCTCACCAGGTAAAAGTGCCGCTCCAAGAGGCAGGGCACGATAAGAGCTCATATAAGCTTCCAGCACAGTGTGATGCAAATTTAACGCAAAAAACAAAAGGGAGGCCAGCATGGTATTAAACTGACCCAGGGTCGTGGATGTTTCTTCAGAAGCCGGATCAATTGCCTGAGCAATAGAAAGCCCCATCGGGGTGGATACAATGTTTCCGGCAAAGTTCAGCACTTCAATTACAAAGGCCAGGCAAAATCCCATCAAAACCCCAACTATAAACTCAAAAAATGTCATTTTTAAGAGATACAGTTCTGAAGTATCCGTGACCCAGGTGTTCACGGGAAGTACCATAAACACAATCAGTGCAATGGGAAAAACCATCCAGGGTTTGACCGATTCTGGAAGATTCGGGGAAGAATACATTGGTGTTAAAATCATAATCCCGGCCAGGCGGGCCAGTACCAGACTGAAATTAACAATCACCAGAATCGGATCTGCGCTCATTTAATATACAAATCAATATTGCTGATCAGGTTAATGGACCAGGTAATCGTCTTTGAAAGCATCCAGGGGCCAAGAAACACAATTGTGGCTCCCGTAGCCAATACCTTAGGAATAAAACTCAGTGTCTGCTCCTGAATGGAAGTGGTGGTCTGAAAAATACTGACAGCCAGACCGACCAAAAGACCAACAAGCAAGGGAGGCAGCCCAATTTCAAGAGATAACATCATCGTATCCTTGATGAGGGTCATAGCTACAATTTCATTCATAATTCCCCTATCCAGGCACTATGATGGATCGCATCAGTGCATCCACAATCAATGTCCAGCCATCAATCAGTACAAACAGTAAAAGCTTAAATGGTGTAGATACCATGGCCGGAGGCAACATCATCATCCCCATGGACATCAAAACCGTGGCAATAACCATATCAAGCATCAGAAAGGGTAAAAATAGAATTATCCCGAACAAAAAGCCTGTCTTAAATTCAGAAATAATAAAAGCCGGGATCAGGGTCAGTGTATCAACTTCATCAAAGCTCTTGGGCTTATCACCCCTTGACATTTTAACAAACAAAGCCAGATCTGCCTCGCGAGTTGCGGCCCGCATATACTCTCTTAGGGGCCTCAAACCTCTTTCAAATGCCACCTCATAGTCTAGACGATTTTCAAGAAACGGCTTTAAGGCATCTTCATTGATCCGATTCCAGACCGGGGACATATGAAACAGGGTGAGAAAAATTGCCAGGGAAACCATCATTTTATCTGTGGGCATTGTCTGGGTTCCAATAGCCTTGCGCACAAAGGACAGAACAATGATGATCCTTGTGAAGGGAGTCATCATGATTAATATGGATGGTGCCAGGGTCAATAAAGTCAGAAGTACCAGAAGTTTTAATGCCAAAGACAGCTCTTTAGGGCCCATCTCATCATCCATTTCCAGAGTCACTCGTGGAACAGGAAAGGCAAAACCCGGATCCCGTACTGCATCTTTGCCGGTTGCCGTAGGAAACAGTGCCGCATCTTTTTCCGCTCCTGGAAAATTTACCGGAACAACGGGGTTAGCCCATAAAAAAGTTCCGAACAGGAAAAAAAGCACAATCAGGCAAAATCTCATACAAAACCCTAACTTTCTGGCAATATTTTGTCGATGAAGTTAAGTTAGCAAAATCCTTACAAGGATTCAACAATTTAGTGACGAGATTCCAGTTCTCTCTCTGTACAGTTTTGTACCTGATCACATGCGCTTATCAATGCAAGCCCACAACCAGCAGGAATCTCAAGCGCGGAACGGTCTGGATCCCAGTCAACTACCATATTCTTTTTGTTGCACTGCAGCCTAATGGATGACCGATCTAAACCAGAATCCCGATCATAGATTCGAATCATAACTCTTGTTAGTCTAAGACCCCTAATCACTAGTCGCTGGCCCTCGATCACAGGAGGTCTTTGATCCAGTTTGATCCCATATTCTCCAGGACCTGATACTGAAGTGCTCAGTTCATTAACATGCCTTTGAGTCCCACTAGCAGACCAGGTGCCATTATGATGATTTCTTCTGACAAAATATTCTTTGCCCATCAACTCACTGCTGTAGCGAAGGCTAGCCACACTTTTAAGCCAGATGTAACTGGGAGCAAAAGAAACTCCATCTAGCAAATCATGGTTCGTCAAATCTTTGGTATCCACCTTGTTCAAAGAAACAGAAGTATGATGCGAAGGCGAATTCTGCGCCAGTTCCAGTATAAATCTGCCTGAATCAAACCTAAGTGGACCTTTGTACGGTTTTGGTCTGTCAACCGTACCACTGTGAACAACCAGGTTCAATGCTAGGGAACTCATATTATTCTGATAGTCCCAGGCCCGAATTTTAAGATTATGGGTTCCCACCCCCAAAGCACCTTCTTCCCGTAGATTTTTTACATACTTAGATTTCCAGACCGAGTCCCTGTACAACTTGTATGTATAAAAGGTGGGAGACAAATTGGTGCGCAACCGATCAAAATGTTGTGCTGTTGGTACTCTGTCAGAAAAATCAATATGATTAAAATCTGCTTCATAAAGGATTGTTTCCTGCTCATCCTTAAGCAGAACAAGCTTAATTTTTGCCAACCCACACTTTCCAGGATCGGAGCCAAAACTATCATAACCTTCTACCTGAATGGCCACAGGTCCATTGGCTATTTCAACAGGTTTGTTTAAATCCCTGGGAAGCAATACATGTTCTTCGCCTGAGGCCAGATAAGGAACTATCCTGATTTTTGTCAAAGTGGGTGGCACTTTGTCCTTAAGCCCAAACTCTGACATCACCAGTGGGGTTGGATGATTCTTGGTATCACGATATTCAACATGCAGATGAGGTAGTCCCGCTCCAGACTCACCAGAATAGGCAACATGCTCCCCTTTTTTTACTTCCACCCTGGTTTCTGGATAAATGTCAAAAATTTTAGTATCAGGAACCAATTTTTTGATTTTGTCCGAAAAATCCTCAAGATGGGCATAAACAGATATATATCCGTTGGAATGTTTTAGATAAAGGGCCCGGCCTTCTCCCCGGTCCACATTCTTGATTCTATATACTGTCCCAAAATCCAGGGAATAAACGGGATGGCCAGTTATCTGCTGTGTACTAAAGTCAATACCACCGTGAAAATGGCCTCCACGGTATTCCATAAATGATGCCGTAACCCTGGGGGGAATTTTTAAAGGAAGGTGCAGTGTATTGGGTTTTACATGCTTCACAACCAGCACAATCAAGAGACAGACAAAAACAGATGTTTTTTGCACCCCAGCAATTTAACAAAAATTACCTGATTATTACAAATAATGTATGAAAAGCAACATTAGATCAGATACCAAAATGGTAATATACCTTGGATAGTTGATACACATAGTAGTAGAATTCTACCATGTTCATAGAAATCGCCCCCGAGTATTGGGACAACCATTCTCTAAATGAAATTCTTAGAGCCTGTAAAGAGGTTCGCAAAACCTCTGATGTTTCTGGCCTGGTGTTAAATCTTAAACACCTGTCTGTAATTGACTCCTATGGCATTGTTCTTCTGATTTCATTAAAGGAACAACTCTGGGAACGCTTTAATATGAACCTTAAACTGGCTGGTCTAAGCTCAATAAATCAGTCAATTCTGTCTGCGTCTGGGCTGATAAGGTTACTGGAGTAAACTGCCACCAGATTTTTGAGATTTAATACCAGGATCGGGGCTTTACTGCCAATCGCCACTGTACCCTCAAAAAACTGATTCTGATTGAGTTTTTTATTCTGGATAGGTTCTATAACCGCATCCAGAGTCTGTACAATTTTATCCACCAAAAGTCCAAACCGTATGGTTTTAATCTGTACAATGACCATAGCCTTAAATGTCTCAGCTTGATTCAGGGAATTTAGCTGAAACAGCTTAACCAGATTCAAGTATGAAATCACTGAATCTCTATACATTGCAATTCCATCGGATTGCTTCAAAACCCCAAGCTTGGCCGAATCCACAATCTCCAAAACCTCGGATTCTTTAATGGCAAACTGCTGGTTTGCACATACCAGAAGAATCAGTCTTCTAGTCTTCACTCCCTCATTCTGAGGTACAGTGAGGCAGAATTGGCTACCTTTACCCTTAGTTGACTGTATCTCAATTTTTCCACCTAGCCGCTTTATAGTGTGAGAAACTGAATCCAGTCCTACACCACGACCAGATACATTGCTTATTGTTTCCGCTGTGGAAAATCCTGAGGCAAACAAAAAACCATAAATCTCCTCGTCCGTATAATCTCTATCCTGCCGTGCCAGACCTTTGTCTATAGCCTTTTTTAATATCTGATCCTTATCAATTCCCCTGCCATCATCTTCTATGGTGAGTACAAAAGAGGAGTTATCCACACTTGCCTGAATCACAATTGTCCCTTGAGATGGTTTATTTTGATTCCGTCGGGTCTGGGGATCTTCAATCCCATGATCCATGGAGTTTCTCAGCAAGTGAATCAAGGGCTCCTGTAAAGCCAAAAGTACATTACGATCGACCTCTATCTCACTCCCAATGAGTTGAAGACCAACCTCCTTACCCAGTTCCATACTTAGCTGTCTGATTTGTTTTGGCAGTTTGTCCAAAATCATGGATACACGGGCTCGTCGAATAAGAAGAAGTCTCTGATACAGGGAAG